>JACQUZ010000082.1 GCA_016210055.1 Deltaproteobacteria bacterium
GATGATCGCCGACATGGGCGCGTGTCTGAACATGACGCGAACGCCTGATTGCCACTTCTTCGCAGAGGCCCGGCACAACGGCACCAAGGCGGTCGTCTTCTCGCCGGATTTCAGCCAGGTGTGCAAGTACGCCGATCAATGGGTGCCTCTGCACGCGGGGAGTGACGGCGCCTTCTGGATGGCCGTCTCCCACGTGATCCTGAACGAGTTCCACCACGAGAAGGCCACGCCGTACTTCGTCAATTACGTCAAGAAGTTCACCGATAGCCCCTACCTGGTGAAGCTAGACAAGGTAGGCAATCACTACCGTCCCGGCCGTCTTGTTCGCGCCAAAGAGATCGCGAAATGGAAGGACATCGAGAACGGCGATTGGAAGTTCCTCAACTTTGACCAGAGGACCAACGAGCTGGTGATTCCCAAGGGCAGCGTCGGACACCGCTGGGACAAGACGCCCGGTAACTGGAACATGCTGCTCGAGAACGCGGCCGACAACAAGCCGTACGATCCGACGCTCACGCTCCTTGGTCATCGCGACGACACGCTGCCGACGGAGTTCACCGACTTTGGATTGGACAAGATCGCCGTCCGCAACGTGCCAGTGAGATACGTGGACACCGCCGAGGGCAAGGTTCCGGTGACCACGGTCTACGATCTCATCATGGCCCAGTACGGCGTCGGGCGCGGCCTCGCCGGCGACTACGCGAAGGACTACGCGGATCCGAACGCCGCGTACACGCCTGCGTGGCAGGAGATCCTGACCGGGATCGACTCCAAGACGGTGCTTCAATTCGCCCGTGAATGGGCGAGCACCGCCGAGGCCACCGAAGGCAAGTGCATGATCATCATCGGCGCGGGTATCAATCACTGGTACCACGCCAACCTGATGTACCGCGCCGGCGCGATGGCTTTGATGCTCTCGGGCTGCGTCGGCAGGAACGGTGGCGGTCTCAACCACTACGTTGGACAAGAGAAGCTTGCGCCGGTCGATTCATGGTCGGCCATCGCGTTCGCGAAGGACTGGCAGGGCCCCAGTCGCCTGCAGCAGGCCCCGCTCTGGCACTACATCAACACCTGCCAGTATCGCTACGACGGGCAGTTCTCCCGTTACAACGCGGTCCCGAAGAACGAGCGCACGGCGCAGCATACGGCCGACACGATCTACCAGTCGGTGCGCATGGGCTGGATGCCGTTCTATCCCCAATTCGAACAGAACCCGCTCGAGCTCTCTCGCGAAGCGCAGAAGACGGGCGCGAAGAACGACGACGAAATACTCAAGCACGCGCTCGAGAAGCTCAAGAACAAGAAGCTTGCCTACTCGGTCAGCGATCCCGACTCCGAGCAGAACTTCCCGCGCGTTTGGTACATCTGGCGCGGCAACGCCATCATGGGGAGCATGAAGGGGCATGAGTATGCCCTCAAGCACTACCTTGGCACGCACTCCAATGCCATCGGCAAGGACTCCGATGAGCATACCAGCGAGGTGAAGTGGCACGACGTCGCGCCCACTGGGAAGATGGATCTGGTCGTCGATCTGAATTTCCGCATGGACTCGTCGGCGCTGTACTCGGACATCGTTCTCCCCGCCGCTTCCTGGTACGAAAAGGCCGATCTCAATAGCACCGACCTGCACTCCTTTATCCACCCGCTCTCCCAGGCGGTCGCGCCGGTTTGGGAGTCGAAGTCGGACTGGGACATCTTCAAGTTGATCGCCAAGGCGACCAGCGAGTGCGCGAAGAAGCATCTTCCGGGCGTCCAGAAGGACATCGTCGCGACGCCGCTCTCGCACGACACGGCGGACGAGATCACGCAGCCGACCATCAAGGATTGGTACCGCGGCGAGTGCGAGGCCATCCCCGGCAAGACGATGCACAAGATGGGCGTGGTCGATCGCGACTACACCAAGCTCCATGAGAAGTACATCTCCCTGGGTGAGAACATCCGCTCGAAAGGGCTCGGAGCTCACGGCAATCATTACACGTGCGAGGCCGAATACGACCAGCTCATCGCCTCGAATCACTTCCCGACGGAAGTCGTCGATGGCAAGGTCCTGCCCTCGCTCCGCGAGGACAACCAAGCCGCCAACGTCCTCTTGCACCTGTCCACGCTCACAAACGGCACGCTCAACATGCGGGCGTACCGGAACATGGAGAAAAAGACGGGGCTGCCCCTTGCCGACTTGGGAGCAGGCAGCGAGGACGTACGTATTACGTACGAGGAGCTCCAGGCTCAGCCGCGGCGATACAACACGTCTCCGCTCTGGTCGGGGCTCATGAACAACGGAAGAGCCTACGCGCCGTACACGTACAACTACGACAAGCTGGTGCCCTGGCGAACGCTCACGGGCAGGCAGCACTTCTATCTCGATCACGAGCTGTATCTCGCCTATGGGGAGCACCTGCCGACGTACAAGCCGTCTCCGAAACCGGCGGCTTACGGTGACTTGAAAGAGACGCTCAAGGGCGGTGAGGCCCTGGCCTTAAACTGCCTCACGCCCCACGGCAAGTGGCACATCCATTCGACGTACATGGAGAACCACCGCATGCTCACGCTGTCGCGCGGGTGCGAGCCGTGCTGGCTGAGCGAGGCCGACGCGCAGGCGCTGGGCATCCAGGACAACGACTGGGTGGAGGTCTACAACGACCACGGCGTGTACTGCACGCGCGCCTGCGTGAGCTCGCGCATCCCGAAGGGCGTGTGCATTGTCTACCACGTACCCGAGCGAACCGTCGGAATTCCCAAATCGCAGGTGCGTGGGAATCGGCGGGCTGGTGGGCACAACAGCTTCACGCGGGTTCACTTGAAGCCGAACTACCTGAGCGGTGGCTATGGGCAGTTTAGCTACCACTTCAACTACTGGGGTCCCATTGCGCCGCAGCGGGATACCCACGTCATTGTCAAGAAAATGACCACGGTCGTCTTCTGAGAGGGACAAAGAGATGGATATCAGAGCGCAAGTCTCAATGGTCTTTCATCTTGACAAGTGCATCGGCTGTCACACGTGCTCGGTCGCCTGCAAGAACATCTGGACGGATCGCAAGGGCGCCGAGTACCAGTGGTGGAACAACGTCGAGACGAAGCCGGGCACTGGTTACCCAGGAAAGTGGGAAGATCAGGAGATCTACAAGGGCGGCTGGTACAAGGATGAGGCCGGCCGCATCCACTTGAAGGGCGCCGGCAAGCAGAAGGGGCTCCTCAACATCTTCCACAACCCCAATCTGCCGGCGATTGAGGACTACTACGAGCCGTTCACTTACAACTACTTGAACCTGATCGAGGCGCCTCCTGGCGACGATCAGCCGACGGCTCGGCCCGTATCCTTGATTACCGGTGAGCCGATGGACGTCAAGATGGGACCCAACTGGGACGACGATCTCAGTGGAACGCCCGACTACGCGCGCAACGACCCGAACCTCGAGAAGCTCACGCCTGCAGAGCGTGAGGCCATGTTCCAGCTGGAACGAATGGCGTTCTTCTATCTCCCGAGGATCTGCAACCATTGCCTCAATCCGGGCTGCGTCGCTTCGTGTCCTTCCGGCGCGATCTACAAGCGCGGCGAAGACGGAATCGTCCTCATCAACCAAAAGGTGTGTCGAGCCTGGCGGATGTGTGTCACCGCCTGCCCGTACAAGAAGTCGTATTACAACTGGCACACGGGCAAGTCGGAGAAGTGCATTCTATGCTTCCCGCGCATGGAAGCGGGCTACGCGCCCGCCTGCATGCACTCTTGCGTGGGGCGCATCCGCTATCTCGGCGTCATGCTCTACGATGCCGATCGGATCGAAGCAGCGGCGTCGGCTGACGAAAAGCACCTCATCGCGACGCAGCTCAACATCCTGATGGACCCGTTCGATGAAGCGGTGATCGAAGGGGCCAAGCGGAACGGGATTCCCGATTCGACCATCAAGGCGGCGCAGAGCTCGCCGACCTACAAGTTCGTCAAGGAGTGGGGCATGGCGTTGCCGCTCCACCCTGAGTTCAGAACTCTCCCGATGCTCTTCTACGTGCCTCCGCTCCTGCCGGTGATGGCTTCTGTCACCCAGTCGGATGGCGCCCAAAAGGACAAGCTCAACCCGATTGCGAAGACGTGGACCGACAACTGGCTCTACGACACCAGCACCGAGGAGCTCTGGGGAACGATCGAGCAGGCCCGCTTCCCACTCAAGTACCTGGCGAGCTTGTTCGGCGCCGGGGATACGTCGGCGGTTGCGCTTAGGCTCAAGAGGCTGATGGCGGTGCGGATGTATCGTCGCTGGAAGACGGTGGGCGATCTCCCCGAGGCGAGGGTGACCAAGGCCCTTAGCGAGACCGGACTGACCCAGGAGTCGGCCGAGGCCATCTTCTATCTGACGGCCCTCGCGAAGTTCAACGAGCGCTTCGTCATCCCGCCTGCGCACCGCGAACAGGCCATGGAGATGATCGAGTTCACCGGTGACGTGAAGGGGGCGACCGGCTTTGGATTCCGCGAGAGGCCGGAGCGAGGACTGTGACATGACCGCCATGCATTACGAGGTCCTGGCCAGGCTATTGGCCTATCCTGGGCCCGAGTTCGAAGCGGAGGTGGAGCACGCAGTCCAGCACTTCTCCGCGCTTTGCCCGCGCGCAGCGCAGGCGCTTGGGGAGTTCCAAGCGCTCATGCCCAAAGGCGACCTCGTCGCGCTGCGGGAGCTGTACACGCGGACCTTCGACGTCCAGGCGATCACCTCGCTCGACATTGGCTACACCCTATTCGGCGAGGACTACAAGCGAGGAGCGTTGCTCGCCAACTTGAGCGGCGAGCACGCACGCTGCGGCAACGAGTGTGGCGTGGATCTCGCCGATCACCTCACGAACGTGCTTCGCTTGTTGCCGAAGATGACCGACGCGGCGCTGCGTGAGGAGCTTGTGAGCGTGCTGGTCGCGCCGGCGTTACAAGAAATGATTCGCGAGTTCGAGCCCGCACGCCTCGTGAAGAAAGAGGCGCTCTACAAGAAGCACCACAAGACGATCATCGAGTCCGCGTCGGGCGAGGCGCGCACGGCCTATCGCCACGCCCTCGAGGCGGTCCTAGAGGTGCTACGCAAGGAGTTCGTCCTAAAGATAAGCTTGCCGATTGACCAGGAATCTAGGTTCGCCGGCTCGATCGGTGCGGAGTTGGGGATTGAGGATTCAGGTCCCTGCACAGAGCAACCCCGACAATCAATGAGAGGTGCGTGATGAACCTGCCGAACGTCTTTCTGTTCGTGGGACTTCCCTATGCCGCGATGCTCATTTTCCTCGTCGGCACGATCCAGCGTTATCGCTCCAAGGGCTTCAAGGTTTCCTCTCTCTCGTCGCAATTCCTGGAAGGGAAGGCGCTCTTCTGGGGAACGATCCCCTTTCACTTTGGGATCCTCGTGGTCTTCCTGGGGCATCTCACGGCGTTCCTCATTCCGCGCGGGACATTGCTTTGGAATAGCAATCCCGCTCGCTTGATCGTCCTCGAGGTCACCGCCTTCACGTTCGGTATCAGCGTCTTGGTAGGCCTCTCTTCGCTCTTGATGAGGAGGATCCGGAATCCACGCGTCGCCATGGTGACGACGAGAATGGACGTTGTCCTTGAGCTGCTCCTGCTCGCGCAGGTGGTATTGGGCTTGTGGATTGCGCTGGGCTACCGCTGGGGATCGTCCTGGTTTGCCGCGGACCTTACGCCCTACCTCTGGTCGCTGTTCGCTCTCGATCCGAACATCGTCGCGGTCAGCGCGATGCCCATTCCCATCAAGCTTCACATTGTTGGGGCTTGGGTCATTTTTGCGGTCTTTCCTTTCACTCGACTGGTTCACATCTTGGTGGCTCCGCTCCACTACATCGTCCGTCCGTATCAGGTCGTCATGTGGAACTGGGACCGCAAGGCAATACGCGACCCCGGCTCTCCGTGGACCCACACGCGGCCCAAGAACAACTGAGTAGGTCCGGGGACATGGGCAGTGCCAATCAGGTGGACCCGCTGACGAGACAGCCCGAGGCGGGCGTGAGCGCCGCGGGCCTGTCCCCAATGGATCCGCCCGAGGCCTACGCTCCTCCAGCGCTGGACAGGGTGCCGCTTGAAGAGCTGCACCCCTTTCTCCGGCACTTGAGCGAGGACCACTCTCGCTTGGCGGAAGAGCTCGCGCGTATCGACGAAGTGATCCTTGCTTGCGGACGGGCCGGATTCACCCCTGGAGTTGCCGGTGGAGTTGCCGCCTACGAAGTCGCCAACGAAGTCGATCGAGAGCTCGCGCGCTTCATCGGGTTCGTGGAGCATGAATTCATCCCCCACAGTCGTCACGAAGAGCAGGCGCTGTTCCCCCTGCTTCGCAAGCGGCTCATCGCCGCCGGCGAGCACGGCAAGGGTCGGGAGCCCAAGACTTCCGTGGACGTCATGCAGGACGATCACGTCAAGGCCATCCAGCTTGCGGCCGTCGTCTTGAATTTCCTTCGGCTCGCGCCGCATCTTCCCGACGATCGATCGAGACTGATCTTGAGGGACGCCGCGCTCAGGCACGCCAAGAGCCTGGTCGAGCACCTGCGACTGCACATGTTCCGAGAAGACAGCATCGTTTTCGTCTCGGCCCACAGGCTCATTTCCGGGGTCGAGCTTGACGGCGTGTGGTGCAAGACAGAAGCACGCGACATGAGCCGTCGAGTCAGTGAACAAGGAAGTGAACAAGGAAGTGGCACATGAAAGAGGATCTCAAGGGATTCTGGAAGGCAGGTCACCTGCCGACGCTTATCACCGCCTTCATTTATTTCGACGTCTGCTTCTCCGTCTGGGTCGTAAACGGGGCCATGGCGCCTTTCATCTCCGAGGAGTTCCATCTCTCGGCGGCCCAGAAGGGCTTCATGATCTCGGTGCCCGTGATTGCCGGCGCGCTGATGCGCTTTCCTCTGGGAATCCTGGCTCAGTACATCGGGCGGAAACGGGCAGCCATGCTCGAGATGTCCGTGATCTCCGTCAGCCTCGTGTGGGGGTACTTCTTCACGACGTCACTTGGTTCGGTGGTCGCGATGGGAGTCGCCCTGGGCATGGCTGGCGCTAGCTTTGGCGTGGCGCTCTCACTCGGCTCGGGATCGTATCCGCCCAAGTACAAGGGGCTAGCCATGGGCATTGCCGGGGCGGGCAACTCGGGAACGGTGATCGCCATGTTGGCGGCGCCACCGCTTGCTCACGCCTATGGCTGGAGGACGGTGTATCTCCTCGGCCTGATTCCCATGGTCCTCGCCATGGTGCTGCTGCAAATCTTCGCCAAGGAGCCGTCGGACCGAGAGGTGAAGAAGCTTGGGGACTATCTCAAGATCTTGGTCGACCGGGACGCGTGGGTCTTCAACTTGATGTATAGCGTCACGTTCGGCGGCTTCATCGGCCTGGCGAACTTCCTGCCTACTCTCTTTCACGACCACTACGCCATCCCCAAGCAATCGGTGGGCATCTACGTGACCCTTGGCGTTGTCGCAGCCAGCGGCCTGCGCGTGGTCGGTGGGTGGCTGGCGGACCACATGGGTGGGCTTCGGGTGCTGTACGTGCTCTTCGGGATGATCCTTTTGAGCACGCTGGGCGCGGCCACGATGCCGGCTAACCCCTGGGTAATGGCGTTCCTAGTGGCGCTGGCCATGGGTGCGATGGGAGCGGGCAACGGAGCGGTGTTCCAGCTCGTGCCGCTGCGTTTCCGTGCGGAGACAGCGGTGGCGGGCAGCCTCATCGGCGAAATTGGGGCGTTGGCGGGGGGCTTTCTGCCCAATGCAATGGGTCTCGGGAAGCAGCACTTCGACTCCTTCACGCCCGGGTTTCTTGGAGGAGCGGCGCTTACTGTCTTGTCGGTCGCCACCCTTGCCGTGCTGTCGCGCTCCTGGACCCATACCTGGGTGGGGAAGGGCGGCAGAGCGCGGGTCGAGCCACCAAGCCATGAAGAACGAGGCAAAGGGGTAATGTCATGAAGACTATTCAGGGCGGGGCGAACGCGCTCGAGGTTGGTTCGAATAGCGGACCCGGGGGCTGGCTTTCCGTGTGGGAGCCGGAGAACGAGACTTTTTGGCAGCAGACCGGCAGCAGGGTCGCTTGGCGGACGCTGATCCTCACCACTGTCACTCTGATTC
The DNA here is from genome assembly GCA_016210055.1 of Deltaproteobacteria bacterium. GTDB lineage: Bacteria > Myxococcota_A > Polyangia > Haliangiales > SHYZ01 > JACQUZ01. The sequence goes on from JACQUZ010000082.1 coordinate 8,089, forward strand.
TCTCCTTCGCCAGTTGGTTCGTGATGAGCGTGTTGGTCGTCCGCCTGCCGGCGATCGGCTTCAAGTTCGATACGATGCAGCTGTTCTGGCTCGCTGCGATGCCCGGCTTGGCCGGTGGCACGCTGCGCGTCATCCACAGCTTCCTGATCCCGATCTTTGGGACACGGCTGGTGATCGGGGTCGCGACGCTGCTCAAGCTCATTCCTTGCATCGGGCTGGGGTTCGCGGTGTTAAACCCCGAGACGCCCTTTGGGGTGTTCATGCTGTTGGCGCTCCTGGCGGGCATGGGAGGCGGTGACTTCTCCTCGTACATGCCGAGCACGAGCCTCTTCTTTCCCAAGCGCTTGCAAGGTGCGGCGCTGGGGATTCAGGCGGGGGTTGGCAACTTCGGCGTGAGCCTCGCGCAGTTCGTGACCCCCTGGATTATCGGCTTCTCGCTCTTTGGCGCGCTTGGCGGAGGTTCTCAGGTCTTCACGAAGGGAGGGGTAACCAAGGATATCTGGCTGCAAAATGCCGTGTTCTGGTACGTGCCACTGCTCCTGGTTCTGGGATTCCTGTGCCTCGTCATGCTCCGCAGCGTTCCGGTCAAGGCGTCGTTCCGCGAGCAACTCGACATCTTCAAGTCCAAGCACACGTGGTTCTGCACCATCACCTACGTGATGACTTTCGGGTCGTTCTCGGGGTTCGCGGCGGCCTTCCCGCTGATGATCAAGACGATCTATGGCGGCTTCCCAAATGCACCAGATCCGCTGAAGTATGCATTTCTTGGACCCCTCATCGGCTCGGCCACGCGGGTCATCTTCGGGTTCGTCGCGGACAAGATCGGTGGGGCGATCCTCACTCAGATCTCTGGCTTGGCAATGATCGCCATCTGCGCGGCGATGGTGTTCTTGGGCGTCTTGGCCCCCACCTCGCTCGACCAGTTCCCGCTTTTTGTCGCGTGCATGCTGGGGATCTTTTTCTTTGCTGGGGTCGGCAATGCCTCGACGTTCAGGCAGTACCCCATCATTTTCGCTCATTCTCCGCGCCAGGGCGCGCAGGTGCTTGGGTGGACAGGCGCGATCGCGGCGTATGGTCCGTTCGCGTTCTCAACCCTCGTGGGCGCATCCATCACGAAGACCGGCTCGGCCGCGTCGTTCTTCATCGGGGCCGCGCTGTTCTACGTCGTCGCGGTGGCTATCAACTGGTGGTACTACGCAAGAAAGGGTTGCGAGCGGCCGTCGTAGGACCTGCGAGACTTCAAGTACGCTCCGCCGCTCTCCGCCCGAGCCCGCCATGCCTGCTTGACCCCGCCCCCAATACCTGCGAAATCATGGTGTTTTCTCGAGTGGCGATGTCCACGAGGGATGACTCTGCCCGGGTTCGCGCGAGGCGGCATGTTGGGCTAATCTTGGTACGCGTGGAGTGGGGAGCGATGTTTTCAGGTTGGCCAGTCAACGAAGGCACTGATCCGGAATCCAACGAAGCGGTTTTTTGGTGGCTCGTGCGACTTCGTTGGGCCGCCGTGCTCGGAGTCGCGTTGGTTCTTCTTTTGGCGGGGCCGGTGTTCCACAGGCTTCCGACAGGCTCGGCACCTTGGCTCTGGATCACGGCTTTTGGGCTCTTGGTTTTCAACACCATGTTGGCCCTCTTGGGGCCGCATCGGGGGTGGCGGTGGTTGACCGGCTTTGCGGGGCAGATCACCGTCGATTGCGCGGCCCTCGCGATGTTCGTGCACCTCGCTGGGGGAATCGATAACCCGTTTCTTCCACTTTTCGTGCTCCATGTCGTCAACGCCAACATCGTGCTTGGTGGCCGTGCTGCCTTGGGCGTGCTCGGCCTCGCCATTGCTTTGGCGTCGGGGGTTGTTCTGGCTGAGGGAACCGGGCTCATCGAGCACCACTGCTTGCGGCAGGTGGGCGCCCTGTGCTCCGGTGGCGCACTGGACCTGGCGGCGCTCGCTGTTCTCGGAGGGCTGGTGCTCACGCTGGTCGCAAGCTCGCTCTTCGCGCGCTTCCTGACGGCGAAGCTGCGGGCGGGAAAGCGGCGCTTGCTCTCCACGGTCGATGAGCTCACCGCCGAGAAACAGCAGCTTGCTGAAACGCGCGCGGCGATCGAAACCGAGCGCGCCAGGCTGCAGGCGATCATCGATTGCATGGGCGACGCGGTGGTCTTCTTGGGGCCGGAAGGGAACCTGCTGTTCAGCAACCAGCGAGCCCGCGAGCTCTGGCCAATGGGCGGCAAGCCATTCGGTCTCAAGTCGCTTGGATCGCTCTTGGGCGAAAGCAACGGCCGTCCTCCGGCGGCCTCGCGCGAGGAGGCTAGTTTCGAGCGCGGCGGCCGTTCTTTCGAAGCGATCCGATCGCTGGTGCGGAGCGCCCGAGGCGAGACCCTGGGCCTAGTCATGGTCGCGCGTGACGTCACTGATCGATTGGCCATGGAGAAGCACCTCATGCGCGAAGAGCAGATGAGCGTGGTTGGCAAGCTCGCCGCTGCGGTCGCCCACGAGATCAATAATCCAATCGGAGTCGTTTGCCTGTATAGCCAGCACGCGCTAGCTAAGCTGCCCTTGGGCAGCCCCGTCTACAAGCACCTCGAGACGATAAGGCGGAACGCGGACGGTTGCCGCACGATCATCGGCGGCCTCCTCAAGCTGGCGCGTTCGCCAAGGCCCGAAAGGCGGCGGATCGACCTGCGCCAGCTCTGCCGCGAGTCCATTGATTCTGTCCAGCCGCTCGCGATGCGCGCTGGGGTGAGGCTCTCGAGCGGGAGTTACGACAGCGACGTCCCTATCTTTGCACACGCGGACGCCGGCATGCTGCACCAAGCGGTGCTCAACCTCGCCGTGAACGCCATCGAGGCGGCCAAGAGCGGGGACGAGGTCTCGATAGGCGCCTACGAAACCCAGGATCGCGAATCGGCAGCGCAGGTCATCGAGGTGCGCGATACCGGTCCGGGTATCGCCTCTCACCAAATCGAAAAGATCTTCCAGCCTTTCTTCACCACCAAGCCGACAGGAACAGGTCTCGGGCTTTCCGTGGCCGAGAACATCGTCAAGAGCCATGAAGGGCGAATCGTGGTCGAGAGCGTGGTGGGCGCTGGAACGACCTTTCGCATCGTACTTCCGGACCGGAGCTTGGGTCGCCCGTCGCAGGATCAGTTGCGCGGGCGACTGGCGGCTCGCATGGAGGAGGGCGGCGCATGACCCGCTCGAGCGTTTTGGTGGTAGATGATAACTGCGACATGGCGAACGGCATCGCCATGCTGCTCGGCGAGGCCGAGCTAGAGACGCAGGTCGCGTACTCGGCGGAGTGCGCGCTCGACCTCATGCAGGCAAGGGAGTTCGAGCTCGTGCTAAGCGACATCCGCATGTTCAACATGAGCGGCCTCGACTTGCTCAAGAACATCCGGTCGCGATGGCCGCTGACCAAGGTCGTGCTGCTCACGGCCTACGGGACCATCGACTCCGCCATCGATGCGATGAAGAGCGGGGCGTGTGACTACCTGACCAAGCCTTTCGACAACGACACGCTCGTCGAGGTCGTGCAGCGAGCCATCGCTTACGGCGTTGCGTCCGGCGGCCTTGCTACCGCAGCCGTCGTGGGGGACGTCGCCGCAGCGACTTCCGCCGACGATCTGCTTCCCGGCCTCCGGAACGCCATGGGCGTGCTTCTTGAGGCAACTGGGGCGGACAACGGTGAGATCTTCCTTTGCGAGCCAGAGGGACAAGATCCGTTGCTCTCCGTGTGGGCGGGACCGGATGGAGACGCGATCTCCTGTCGAACACGCTTCGCGATGGGCGTTGGTTATCCGGGTATCGTGGTGGCAACGGGCAAGCCCTTGTGCACGAAGGGAGGACTGGCCCATGACTCCCGGTACCTCAGGCGCCCTGTCGTCGAGGCTGGGATTCGCTCTTTGGTGGCTGTTCCACTGCCCGACGCACGCGGGGCTCTCGGCTCAATCCACTTGATGTCGCGGCGTGATGATTTCCCGGTCGAGCGCGTGCTCGACTTGCTGGAGCGCGTGGCGGTGCCCGTCAGCAACTCGGTGCGCGCTGGGCTCGGGGCGCTGCGTCAGCTGGTGGACGGCGTGAGCAGCAGTCTCGACGACGCGACCGGAGAGTCGCTCCGCGTGCTCCTCGAGTCCATGAGGCGAATCGCAGGAGCCCGCTATGGGACGCTGGCACTTGTCGATTCGCGTACCGGCTGTCCGGACCGCGTCGTGTCCACGGGTCCGGCGTCCATGGTGTGTGGGCACGCCGAGGCGGGGTCCTGGACGAAGTGCCCCTCCGTGTTCGCCGCGCACGGGTTCATTGCCGAGCCTGGTCGTCGTCAGTGGCCAGAACCCTGCCGGCGCGGGCTACCACGCCGCGCCGCGAGCCCCTGCTGTCTACCACTCGTTGCGGACGGCCGCATTTACGGCATGGTCGCCCTCGACTTCGGGCGGGAAGGAACGGATCACGCGACCGGCCTGCTCGTGCCGCTCCTTACCATGGCGCACCAGGTGGCCATCAGGCTGAAAGCGCATCGCGAGGGACTTGCCGTCGAAAAGGGGCACGAAGGTGGTGCTGCCGGTGTCACGGCGCGCAAGGCGCCCGAGCTCGAGCTGCGCTGCCTAGGGCCGTTCGAGGCCTATCAGCGAGGGCAGCCAATCTCGGCCGAATCATTCACGCGCAGCAAGGCCCTTGTCTTGCTCAAGTTGCTCGCGCTCAAGGCGGGCGCCCCGGTCAATCGCGAAGTATTGATCGAGTGTCTATGGCCCGACGTCGAGCCCCAGGTGGGCGCCAACCGACTGCACGGGGTAGTGCACGATCTCCGATCGGTCATCGAGCCTCACCGGACGGAACGCGAGTGGCGCTACGTCCGCAATCGGGGCGACCTTTACTATCTTGACGTGGCTGCCCCGATTGAGCTCGACCTGACACGTTTCCGGCTGCTCTTGGCGCAGGGGCTGCGCGCAGGCGCGGAGCACGAAGCAGACGCAATCGCTAGCCTTGAGCAGGCTGTCCTGCTCTACAGGGGCGACTTGTTTGAGGACGATCCCTTTGCCGAGTGGTGCGAGGCGGAACGGGCGGAGCTAAAGGAGTGCCACGTGAATGCGCTCGAACGTCTTGCCAAGCTCCACGCGAATCAGGGCAGCAAGGAGAAGGCGCTCAATTGGATACGCCGAGCGTCCAGATCGTCGCCGTACAGAGACGACTTGATCTTGGCCGAAATGGAGCTGCTCGCCGAGCTTTCCCGTCCGAACGAAGCACTGGCTGTATACGACGACTACGTGCGCTCGCTCGCGGACTCGCTCGGCGTCAGCCCATCAGAGGACGTCCAGGCATTCCAACGGCGCCTGCTCGGATTGACGTAGTGCTTGTGCTTGGACTTGGGCCCGGCCAATAGGAGGATCAGGTAGACTCGGCCCGTGCATCGCGTTCTGGCCGTAGTCCTGCCAGCCTGGCTCGCCGCCGGCTGTCTCACCGTGCCCACGCCCATAGCGGGGCCGGATGCGGGCGGCGACTTCCCGCCCCATGGCGGCACTCCCTTGGCGATCTCATCGGCGGTCGTAGCTGACCTGAACGGTGATCGGCGCGACGACGTCATCCTCGTTAACTCGTCGGGATTCGACGACCAGGGCTTCCTCGTGCTTCTCGGCCGCGTGGGTGGCATCGGCACGCGCTATGACGCCTGGCAGGCCACGCCTATCGCCCTGGTGCCCTGCCCCTGGTGAGTGCTCAGGGCCCACCGGCCCACGTGGCAGCCCCTGGGCGCCTTGCTCTTGCAAGCGCACCCTCCAGAAAGCAGTTGACGAGGGTGCGTATACGGTGTAGACCAAATACAAGAACGCCGTATACCAGCGGTCGGATTCACAAGGAGAGCACGCCATGGCCAAGCAACGACGCTGCGACATCACACCCGAGATCGCCAACACGTCCTTTGACGCCATCGTGATTGGCTCTGGTCTAAGCGGGCTCACAACGGCGGTGGGCTTGGCACGAGGTGGGAAGAAGGTGCTCTTGGTCGAGAGACACTACCTGCCCGGCGGCTACGCGACGAGCTTTCGGCGCAAGAAGTTCACCTTCGAAGTCAGCCTTCACGCCACGTCGGGCCTTGGCAAGGGGGGCTTGATCCACCAAATGCTCAGCGAGCTCGGGGTGATGGACCGCGTCACGCCAATCCCGATCGGCGAGACCATGCTGGTCAAGTCGCCGGTTGGCGATTTTGCCATGGGGCCTGGCTATCTCGAGGATCTAAAGCGCCAATTTCCCCAAGAAGCAGCCGGAATAGACGCCCTCGACGCGATGATGATTCGGCTCAGGAAGGAATATGGGCGGATGCACCGCCTGGATTTTCTTCCCGAGCGCTTGTACCAGTGGATCGGTCGGCTCGTTGCGCCTACCTTGTACCGCTATCGCCACCACACGCTCGACAAGTGCCTGGCCGACTTTACCAACAACGAGGATCTCAAGCGCCTGCTGGCCGTGCAATTTGGCTACTTTGGGCTACCGCTCTCCAAGATCTCGGCGGTGCTCTATCTCCTCGGCTGGAGCGGCTTTCTCAAAGAAGGGATCTTCTACATCAAAGGCTCTTCGCAGGCGCTGTCCAATGCCCTGGTCGAGAGACTCGAGGAACTAGGCGGCCACGTGCTGCTCGGGCACGGGGTCGAGGAGATCCTCGTCAATGGCGGGCGTGCCGTGGGTGTCCGGTGCAAGCGCGAAACAGCGCGTGGAGAGGGCCCGGCTCACGAATTCAGGGCGCCCGTCATCGTCTCCAACGCCAATCCATTCCTCACGTTCAAGATGCTGAGCGACGGGAGCGCGTTGGCGCCGGCTTATCGCAAGCAATTGCAGGATCTCGAGGTCGGCGCGTCGCTATCGGTGCTGTGGGTGGGGCTAGATTGCAAGTTCTCCGAGATCAGCAAGGAGAAATCGCACTCGCTCGCTTTCTTTGAGGGCGACTCCTTTGATCTCGACCGGCGATTCGAGTCGTGCTGGCGAGGCGGAGCGACGGGAATCGACGGCCTGACCGACTACAGCAGCCTCGATCCGAGCCTCGCGCCGGAGGGCAAGTCTGCGCTCCTCGTTGTTCGCCAGGATTTCATGAAGCACTGGCGAGACCTCGATGCCGAGCAGTACCAGGCCAAGAAGGCCGCCATGATCGACGACATGCTTGGTGCCCTTGAGGCCCGTTATCCAGGCTTCCGCTCCCACGTGGAAGTGGTCGAGGCGGGTACACCGAGAACAATGGAGCGCTACACGTTAAACGTCGATGGGTCGTTCAACGGCTTTGCCTACAACACCAAGCGGGTGGGGATGGGAAACAGCGGGCTCAACATGAAAACGCCGATAAAAGGCCTATATCTGGCGAGCGCCTGGATCGGCTCGTCGTCGGGCGGATTCTACGGCTGCATCATCAACGGGTTCACGACTGCCAAGAAGCTCCTAAGGGTGGCCCGCTGGACTCCAATCGCTGCCTGAACGTTCACCGCAAGGAAGGAGCAGCAACATGTGTACTTTTCTGGAATCCTTCACTCTCGCAGAGCTCGGCTGGCTCTGGATCGCCATCTACGTCCTTCACTACGCCGAAGAGGGGCCGCTCTTGGTGGAATGGTTTGCCAAGCATTTCCCAATCAGGAACTTCCATTACACCCAGGAGAAGCTCAACTTGGAGAACATGCTCCTCTTTGCCATAAGCATTGCGATTGTTATTACCGCGAATGCCTATCCGGAGAATTGGGTATTTCAAGCCCTGCTCCTCGGAGCGCCCGTGGGATTTCTTTGCAACACCTGGTTCCACGCCGCCGCTACGCTTAAGTCTGGCGTCTACTCCCCTGGGGTCGTGACCGCGTGCCTGCTTAATCCGCCCGCCTTTCTCGTGACCGCCGCCAAGGCGTACCAGAGCAGAGTGCTCAATTGGCCGGTCGTGTTCGTGGCCGTGATTTCAGGCTTGCTGATGCTGCCGTTGGTCGTCTCCATTAGCCACAAGATCGTGCTGCGAAAAAGCCAGGGGCCAACATGGCTGGCGGCGTTTCCGGTGCGGGCCAAGTCGCGTTAGGTCATCTTGTTTTCTTGGCGGGCGAGCCTCGCCTCGAGCCCGTCGAGTAGAGCCGCCAGGCCCAGTTCAAACGAGGCGTCAAAGTCATGCCGGTGGTGATCGGTACTCAAGCGTGCCAGGTGAAAAAGGCCGAGCCGCTTGAGCGTGGCGGCGTCCGCGGCCTTAGCGCTCTTCGAACCCTTGGCAGAACGTGGCCCGCCGAGCTCGGACAGGGCGTGTCCAACCGCGAAGATGCCGATCGCATCAATGATGTACACCGCGTCGCTGCTGCCGAAACCAGCGGCGAGCAAGCGCCCACACCACCTATCGACGTGAACGAGAAGCGCGGGATGGCGGAGTGAGCGCGTAGCAAAGAGCAACGCCGTACCAGGGTGACGCTTGATGGCGTCGCGCGTGGTGCGCGCCATGACGACGAGATCGTCTCGCCAGCTCTGTTGCGGCTCGGGAATGGGTCCTTCGCGCAGGACAGCCTCGTGCAGGGCGTCCAGGAGCGCCTCCTTGTCGGGGAAATGCCGGTACAGAGCCATCGGCGTGATGTGCAGCGCGGTGGCGAGGGTTCTCAGGCTCAAGCCATCGAGCCCATTTCTGTCGGCGATCTTCAGGGCGGCGCTGAGGATCCGTTCGGTCGTAAGAGGTGCAGCACGACGAGGCATGGGATGTAACCATTGCACGAAACGTGGGGTGCCGCACCGCGGTTCGCGACTCCGCCATGGAGATATCGTTCAGCGTCACCGACAGCCGCAGGCGCCTCGCTTCAGGGGGGGGAATCAAGTGGCCAGTGCAGGCGAGCTCATTGGCCTCGAGGCGGGGTTCGCACGCAGGTCCGAGGGGTGGAAGCACCAGCGGAAGCTGGCCGAAGAGGAATTCAAGCAGCTGGAGAGGCAGGTAGAGGCGGCACGGCTTCGCGTGCAGATTGCCGAGAGAGCGCTCGCACTCCACGAGAAGGCCGTGGAGCAGCAAGACGAGCGGCTCGAGCTCTTGGATGGGAAGTTCACGAGCTTGGGCCTCTACACCTGGCTTTCGACGCAGCTTCGCAGGTCCTATCGAGAGGCGTACCAGAATGCGCTCTCCCTGGCGCGGCTCGCAGAAGAGGCGTTTCGCTTCGAGCGCGGCGAGGAGGCGGCGCCGGGCTTCTTGCGTCGGAAGCATCTTGAACTACGTGGCAAGCAACCCGGTGTCTCGCCTGTTCAGCCTGCGCCAGGAGTTCTCGAGCGCGTTCGCTCGGCTCTTGCATGGACCACAAGGCACGCCGGTGCGGATCGAGCTCAGCGACCGTCACCTGCCACTTGTGCTCCAGGGCCGCGGGCTGTCCGTATCGAAGGCCGTGCTGCTTCTGCGAACCGCCGGGGAGTCGCCTGGGACATTCCAGGTCAGCGTGGATGGCCAAGCGGTCACGGGGTTCATCCCGGATGCAACCCTTGGGAATCTCCACGGCCGGCCGCTCCCTGCGGCCTTTTCCGGCAACCTGCGGGGAGCGCATGTCTTGACCATCGACGATCCGGGCACCCTTGCGCCTGCCACGCGTCCCCCGGGCGATACGTCAGCCGTAGATGCGGAGAAGCTCCTGGACGTGCTGCTCTACCTCGAGATGAGCGTGGCTGTGTGAGGGGCGCCCTGCTACATGGTGCAACACCCCGCACGCGTTCATGTGACGGGCACCGCTTGGCGGTTCGTCGATAGGCCGTGACATATCACCCACTTACACGCGCTCGCCCTTCGGCATGGCCACTGCATTGCGGGCGGCTGCTTGCGGGTGGATAGAACGTCCTGCCCGCCACCGCCGCAAAAGGAGAAACGGCCATGTCAAGCAAGAGGAACAAGAAGCTCGTCCTAAACAAGGAAACCATGAAGGTGCTCAGCGACAGCCAGCTTGAGAAGCCCGCGGGTGGGCGACCACGCGGCACCTTCAGGCTGTATGGATGCGATACAGCGACCAGCTGTGGTCTGTACTACTGCAATCCCAGCAACCTGTTCAGCGACTGCGACCGCGTCATATAGGGCCGACCGCTGATGCACGGGGGCGCGGGTACCTTGCCCTCCCCTGAGCCATTTCAAGGCATGAGCGAGCAAGATCTCGGCGCACGAAAGCGCGCAGTCTTCTTGGGCGGCACCTGAACAACGAACTTTCAGGAGCTTAGCCAGGGGTGCGGCTCTTGCTTGATCCCCGCTCGTGCCGCCTAGAATCAGCCTCCTCCTTGTTCTGTTCGCCTGCACTCCCGGCCCTGGGGCACCTGCCCCTAAAGGAGAGACGGGAACTCCCGACGCCGGGAGCGATGCCGCGGCCAGTGTTTCTCACCCCTGTGAATACGAGTTTGGAAGGAGCTTCGTGATATCGAGCATGGGGTGGCTCGACGCTACCGAGGGGTTTGACCTCGATGACGATGGCGCAGTGGATAACCTTCTAGGGCTACTGTCGAGCATCGCAAATCCACATTACGAGCGCACGGTACGAAATGGGGACCGTATTGAAATACTGGATATCGATCTCGGCAGTTGGCCCGCCGAAATGAATGACGATGAGGTCGCGCTCGAGGCGGCCTTTTTTCGCGCCGTTGATGCGGACGAGCCTCCAGACCCAACGAACAACTACGACGGAGCCGGTCGCTTCCTCGCGGTGCAGGAGCAATTTGATGTGAACTGCCGTCCGACGAGCAAGTTTGACGAGGCCCGCGTTCGAGGGCGCCGCGTGGAGATGAAGACGGACCGTCTCCCGTTTGTAGTGGGCTGGCGCGGCACTGCGGAGTTCAGAAGACTCCAATTTGAAGGGGAATTCGACGATACCCGCACGCGCCTCCAGGCCAAGGTGGGCGCCGCATGGACATCTTGCAGCCTGTCGACGCTCCCGTCGCCTATGAACCAAGAGGTCTCGTCGCTCGACGGGCTCGTCGGATTGGAAATCCTCCCCGACATCGACATGGATGGAGACGGCTTGGAGACAATGGTCATGGAAAACCAGCGGGTCATCGCCTGCATCGATGGCGACGGCTCCCGGATTGACGGGAAGAACTGCGCCTGCGACCCCCGCATCGCCGATGGCTACTCCATCGCGTATTTCATGGAGCTCGTGCCCGCCCAAGTGCTGGGAATCGCGGACTGGCGATAGAGACAAGCCCCCCCGCTTGGGAGCCGATCTCTGCTATCCTCCGCCCCCAATGAAGATAGGACTCGTTGGATTTCCCGGATCGGGCAAGTCGACCGTATTCAATGCCTTAACCGGGCTCATGGCGGAGACCGGGTTTGGCGCCAAGGCAGGCAAGACCAACCTGGGCGTCGTGAAGGTTCCCGACGCACGCGTGGATGCGCTGGCGGAGATCTTCCAGCCCAAGAAGACCACCTACGCTGAAATCACCTTCAGCGATGTCGCGGCCGGTGCCGGTGGCGGCGGGTCGGCCCGCGGCCTGGACCGCGCGGTCCTGAACGCCATGCGCGAGGTGGACGCCCTGTGCCAGGTCGTCCGGGCGTTCACCGATCCCACCGCAGGTGAAGCACCGGCACCCATGCGCGAAATCCAGGACTTGGAAGCCGAGATGATCCTCGCCGACCTGGAGCTTGTGGAAAAGCGGCTGGAAAGGCTCAAGAAGGAGAAGGGGAAGCCCCGCGAGGAGGCCGCCCTCCTTGCGCTAAAGACCCAGCTCGACGCGGAGAAGCCCCTGCGCGGGCTCGATCTACCCGATGAGGACTGGGCGCTGTTCTCGGGATTCAAGTTCCTCACCCAGAAGCCGCTGCTCCTGGTTCTCAACGTCGACGAGGGCGACGTGTCCAAGGCGCCCCCTCAGGAGATGGCCGCCCACGTAGCCGAGCGCGGCCTCGGGCTGGTGGTCCTATCGGCCAAGGTGGAGCAGGACATCGCGCAGATGAGCCCCGAGGAGCAGCGTGAGTTCGTGCAGGCGCTCGGAGTCACCGAACCGGCGCGAGACCGCTTTGTCCGGGCCGCGTTCGCGCTCCTCGATCTCATTAGCATGCTCACGGCCGGGCCCGACGAGTGCAGGGCATGGCCCATCCGTCGCGGCCTTAACGCCCAGAAGGCCGCCGGCAAGATCCACTCGGACATCGAGCGTGGGTTCATCCGCGCCGAGGTGATTCGATACGAGGACTTGGTTTTAATGAAAAGCGAAGCCAAGTGCCGCGAGGCCGGGAAGCTTCGCCTCGAGGGCAAGGACTACATTGTCCAGGACGGCGACGTGGTGCACTTCCGCTTTAACGTGTGAGTCTAGTAGCGCACGCTGTCTAGGAACTCCATGATGCGTCGATTCGTCTCGCCGGGCATCGTGTAGGGGCAGCAGTGCCCACCTCCTTCGACGACGGCAAGCCTCGCCCCTGAAATCCGCTCGACCAATCGCCCGGTTGTCCTCGGCGAAATGATCCAATCTTCCGAGCCGCGCAAGACCAGGGTGGGCGAGCGGATGCGCGACAGGCGCTCGGTAGTCCTCGCACGGATCCCGGCGACGGCGCGCTCGAGGTTCGGTCCGAGCCCATGCCTTAAACCCCATTCAACGACATACTCGGCGAGCTGATCATTACCTGGCGACGGGTCCATGACGAAACCCCTGTGCTTTCCCACCCACCGCAGGTATGGCTTGTGCCTGCTTCGTGGCAGGGCGAAGACAAGCGGATGCGCGAAGGTGGCCAGGGTAAAGAGGTTCATGCCCAGCCGCCCGCGGTCCGGACGGTCCGTCGTGTTGCACAGGACGAGCGCCGCCACCCGGTCGGGGTGATGGATGGCGACCTCTTGAGCCACCATTCCACCGAAGGACTGACCAACGAGCGCCACGCGATCGAGAGAGAGATGGTCGAGAAGTCTGACCACGTCGCCCGCGTGGACGATTACCGAGCTCTGGGACGAAGGCTGTCGCTTGAGAAGGCCCGAGGCCACGACCCGGTAGCGCGCGGAGAACGCCCCTACCTGGTTTCGCCAAAACTCCTTGTTCCCTTCGAGGCCGGGGATCATCACCACGGCCTTGCCTTGACCTCGGTCCAAGTAATCGAGCGATGGCAATACCCTGCGCATGGCCGGAAGGTAACACGGCGCGTGGGCCTATGGAGTCTCGCCAAGTACCTTCATTGAATGACCTCAATTCGCTGGGATGAGCGGGGCGAGATGCGGCTTTAGGACATCTACTTTCCAATCATTCACGCTAACCCAATCGTCCTTGAGAATGCCGCCCGTATCACCTGAGTTGGGATTCCAGCACCAATAGGTCCAGGAAAAGCGCGAGCCGCCGTATTTCATGAACTCGGTGAACCAGGTGTAGGCCTTGCCGCCGTGTGCGTCGCGGTCGCGAATTCCGAACTCGCCCACCAAGACATGCCCGAGCTTGCTGTCCGCGATGAACCCAAAATGCTCGTCCCAGATGGCCTTCATGTTCGAAGGATAGTCGGGGCTCGAGAACCAGGATTGCGCAAAGACCTCGGGGCCGTACTCGTGTGGTGAGTAGACGAGCTTCTTCGGGTCGGTGAGCCGAATGGGCTGCGAGCGCGCACCGGCAAGGTTGCCTCCCCACCAGGTGCTCTTCCCCTTGTACTCCTCGACCCCCTCGACGACGATCAGCGCGTCGGGATTCACCTTGAGGATGGCGTTCCCGCATCGCTCGGCGGCGGCTCGCCAATCCCGCGTGGGTTCTCCCTCGGCCCAGGTCGCCTCGTCGTGGGGCTCATTGTCCAGGTCAAAGGCGACGACGACAGGGTTACCCCGGTAGCGCTCGGCCACGACGAGCCAATCTTGAATCCACTTCTCCTCGGAGAAGTCCTGCGTGTACCAAAGCGCTTCGTTCATGTACCCGTCTGGCTTGCGAGAGTGGTTGTCAAGGATGACGCGCAAGCCGAGCTTGCCAGCCTCCTCGATGATCGCGTCCAGGACCTGAATGGCGGTTTTCCCCTCGAGGTCCTTGTTAATCGGGGTCGTCTGGTTGTACGCGTCGGTGCCCGCAAAGCTAATCGATTGGGGCATTGCCCCAGGCTCGAGGATGGCGTTCGACCATGGGAGCCGTAGCGAATTGAAACCAACCGCTCGTACCTGCGCCAGCATGCTCTTGTAATCGCGGCTCCAGAGCCCATGAGGGGCCTTGTTCGAGGTCTCGAAGCCGAACCAGTTCACGCCCGTCAAGCGGGCGGCCCGGCCCTCGCTGTCTCGTAGAGCGCCATCCACGACGACGAGATACCCTCTTGCAGGCGGCCCCGAGTCAGGCCGTGCGTCGTGGTCGTGATGGCCCGAATCGGCGCGCGTCCCTGCGTCGGGCAGCGGGAGGCCAGAATCCGAGGTTCGGCGCGCATCGGCGCCGGTATCTGTGCCCCCATCGGGTACGCCGGAGGAAGGCAGGTCGCCCGCACAGCCACCGATGCAGGCGACTGCGAAAAGGAGTGCGTTCGTTTTCTTGAGCATGGGGATTTCCTTGCTCGGCCACGGATTGCAAGCGCAATGCCGGGAAGGCGCAATACAGCATGACCGCTTGTCCTGCCTTTTGTGCAGGGCAGGGTGGGGCCGAGTACCTCAGGCGCGGTGGGACACGCCCGCCCCCGCCAGTTGTACACAGCGCATTCCTTGCACGCCTGCTTTTCAGTTGACACCTCAGGATTCCGACGCCTAGATTGCGCTCGACCACATGCGCAGGCGAGCAGCAGAAGCTCGGTAGGCCCTACGACCGCAGGATTCAGACACCCTATCCACGCGAGCGATCCAGACAAGCGTATTCATGGACAAGAGCACAGCGCAGAGGTCCACAGAGCTATCGCCGGAAGAGGTTGCCGCTGACATCCCCATTGACGAGCCAAGTCACCAGCGGGCGCTCCAAGCCAGGGTGTTTGCGCTCACCTGGCTCAGCTACGCCTCCTACTACTTGACGCGCAAGAACTTCAGCGTCGTGAAGGCCCGACTTCATCAAGAGCTAGGCGTCTCGGTTCCGGCCCTGGCAGCCATCGATACGGCATTTCTTATCGCTTACGCGTCCGGTCAGTTCGTTAGCGGTACTCTTGGGGATAGGCTCGGACCGCGCCGAATCCTGGCATTCGGAATGGTTGGCTCCGCGGCGTGCGCTGCGTTGTTTGGTCTAGGCAGCGGGGTGTTGTTCTTTGCCTTGGTCTATGGCCTAAACGGTTTTTTTCAATCCACGGGTTGGCCAAATGGTGTCAAAGCCATGGAGCCCTGGTTTTCTCAAAAAATCCGCGGCAAGGTCATGGGCTTTTGGTCGACCAACTACCAGGTCGGCGGACTCGTCGCCACTGCGCTAGCGTCGTTTCTCCTGGTTCGTCATGGATGGCGAGCGGCGTTCGTCACCCCCGCACTCTGGGTCGCCGTGGTGGGCGCTGTTGTCTTGCTCTTTCTCGTCGAGAAACCACGGGGGAAGGTCACCCAGTCCTCTGCTGCTGCCGGAACCAGCGCGCTTGGCACGGTCTTGAGGAATCCCTTGGCCTGGGCCTTGGGAGGAAGCTATGCGGGGCTCAAGCTGATTCGATATAGCCTCCTGTTTTGGCTCCCCTTCTACCTTCATCAGCGCTTGGGTTACGAGGAAGGGGTGGCTGGTTACCTTTCCGTTGCATTCGAAGCCGGCGGCACGGTTGGTGCCATTGCAACAGGATGGATTGCGGATCGCTTTGCCCCCGCGAATCGCTCTCGATTGGCCGTGCCCATGCTGCTCTGCCTGGCATTGGCCTTGGCGCTTTACCAGGCGCTTGGGCACCACGGCATCGTCGCCAACGCATCCATCATGGCCGTCGTGGGCTTCCTCCTCTTTGGACCGGATACCCTCATTTCGGGCACCTGCGCGCAGGACGTGGGAGGACCCGACGCGACCGGCTCGGCCGCGGGCGTTATCAACGGTCTCGGTTCAATCGGCGCAATATTCCAGGGCGCCGTCACCGCGGCGGTGAGCAAGCATTGGGGCTGGGATGCCCTTTTCTACGTATTTGTCGCGACGGCCCTGCTCTCTGCAGGCCTCTTGATGCCCTTTTCTTACTTGAAAAAGGGGAATGCCAAATGAGTGACACTCGTATTCGCAGCTGGAAAGACAAGATCCTCTTCACGCCGGGTCCGCTGACGACGAGCCAAGCGGTCAAGCTGGCCATGCTTC
The DNA here is from genome assembly GCA_016210055.1 of Deltaproteobacteria bacterium. Classification (GTDB taxonomy): domain Bacteria; phylum Myxococcota_A; class Polyangia; order Haliangiales; family SHYZ01; genus JACQUZ01. The sequence continues at coordinate 24,173 of JACQUZ010000082.1, forward strand.
GGGACCTGGGCTCGCGCGACTTCGAGTTCATCGAGTCGATCAAGGACATTCGCCGACGCCTGCTTCAAATTGGCGGGGTCACGCCGAGCGAGTACACGGCCATTCCCATGCAGGGCAGTGGCACGTTCGGGCTCGAGGCGGTGGTTTCGTCCGTCATGCCGGCGGACGGTAAGCTTCTCGTCGTGCGGAACGGCGCGTACGGCAAGCGGCTGGCGCAGATTGCGACGGTCTTGAAGGTCCCCACCGTTGAGCTCGTGGTGCCCGAGGACAAGAAGCCTGCCGCCGAAGACGTGGCCGCGACGCTCGACAAGGATCCGGGCATCACGCACGTCGCCATGGTCCACTGCGAGACCACCACGGGGCTCATCAATCCCGTGCTGGCCGTGGGAGAGGTCATCGCCAAGCGCTCGCGCCAGTTCATCGTGGACGCCATGAGCAGCTTTGGTGCGGTCCCCATCGACCTCGCCAAGGCCCACGTGGATTACCTCGTCTCCTCGGCGAACAAGTGCATTGAAGGCGTGCCGGGATTTAGCTTTGTCGTCGCGAAGCTGGGCTCGCTCAAGGCAACGGCGGGCCTCGCTCGGAGCGTGAGCCTGGACATCTACGCCCAATGGCGAGGGCTCGAGGAGAACGGGCAGTTCCGATTCACCCCGCCGACCCACTCGTTGCTCGCATTCCGCCAGGCGCTCGTCGAGCTGGAAGAGGAAGGTGGAGTCGAGGCGCGCGCCGCACGCTACCGCGCGAACTACGAGACCCTGGTCGCGGGCATGCGTGAAATGGGGTTCGAGGAGTACCTCTCTCCTCACGACCAAGGGTACATCATTACCTCATTCCGTTTCCCAGCCCACCCACGGTTTTCGTTCGAGAGGTTCTACAAGGCCCTCAATGAGCGTGGGTACGTGATTTACCCTGGGAAGGTCAGCGACGCAGATTGTTTTCGCATTGGCAGCATTGGACGCATCTTTCCCAACGACGTCCGCGACCTCTTGGGCGCCATTCGCGAGGCGCTCGCAGAGCTGGGCGTGGAACCGAGGACTTGGCAAGCGCAGTAGAGGGAAACAAGCATGACATCAAAGAAGAACACTCTTTCCTGGTCGTTTTCGCGCTCCTACAGGGGACCGCTTCAGGCGGTCGTCCTCGACTGGGCAGGCACCACCGTCGATTACGGGTGCCTCTCACCCACTGCTGTGTTTCTGGAGGTCTTTCGGAAGCGCGGAGTGGAGATTACGCTCGAGGAGGCGCGCGGTCCGATGGGGGCGCACAAGAAGGACCACATCCGTGCCCTCTCCCGCATGGAATCAGTGGCATCGCGGTGGCGCGCGGCGCACGGAAAGCCCTGCACTGAGGAAGACGTCGACGCGATGTTCCGCGAGTTCGTCCCCATGCAGGTCGCCTGCCTGGCGGATTACGCTGCCTTGATCCCAGGCACGCTCGAGGCCGTCCAGGACTTCCGCCGCCGCGGCCTTCGCATCGGCACGAGCACTGGCTACACCTCGGAGATGATGGAGGTGCTCGTCCCCGAGGCGCGGATGCGTGGCTACGAGCCGGATTTCATCGCCTGCGCGTCCGACGTGCCTTGTGGGCGTCCGGCCCCGTGGATGTTCTACAAGAACGCCATGGCGCTGGGGGTCTACCCGATGGAGTCGTTGGTCAAGATTGGCGATACCGTCGCAGACGTCGAAGAGGGCCTCAACGCGGGGGCTTGGACGATCGGCGTGACCAAGTCGGGGAATGAAGTCGGCTTGACGGAAAAAGAAGTCGCTGCTCTTTCGCCTGCCGAGCTCAGAACGAGGCTCGAGCGTGCCGAGGCGAAGCTTTACAAGTCGGGCGCTCACTTCGTCGTGGAGGGGATTTGGGCGGTCGGCCCCGTTCTCGATGAAATCAGCGCTCGCCTAAAGCACGGCGAGCGGCCGTAACGCTCTCACTCCCCCACGAATTTCGGCGCCCGCTTTTCTAGAAACGCTGTCATCGCCTCGCCGAGGTCGCGAGACGGAAGGAACGCAGCGTTCCATGCGGCCACGTACTTGAGCCCCTCGCTCACGGTCAGGTCACGGCACTCGTTCATGACGCGTTTTACCCCCTGCACCACGATCGGCGGGTTCTGGGCGATTTCGGAAGCCAAGAGCCTCGCCCCTTCGAGGAGCGCCTCGGGCGTGTCAAAGACGTCGTTCACGAGGCCGATGCGAAGCGCCCGCTGCGCGTCAATGTCCTTGGCCGCAAGCGCTAGCTCGCGAGCGTGACCCTCGCCGATGATCCGGGGCAGGCGCTGCAGGCTTCCAAGGTCTGCCACCATCGCCACCTTGGCCTCGCGCAGGCTAAACCTGGCGTCAGCCGAGCAAAGGCGCACGTCGCAAGCAGCGGCCAGGTCAAGCCCGCCGCCGATGCACCAGCCCGAGATCGCCGCGACGACGGGCTTGCGGCACGCCTCCACGGAGCCAATCGCTCCTTGAAGCGTGAGCACGAGATCATGCAGCGCGGTGCGATTCTTCGCGGTGCCACCCGAGAGCGTGGGCGCGAGATCTTTCATCATGGCCGGGAGATCGAGCCCGTAGGTGAAGTGCTTCCCCTCACCGCGGAGCACGACCACCCGGACCTTTTCGTCGCGGCAAAGCAGGCCGAAAAGCTGCGGCAGCTCGCGCCACAAGTCCGGTCCCATGGCGTTTCCCTTGCCGGGGCCTGTCAGCACCACCTCGGCCAGTTGGTCGCGACGTTCCAGGCGCATGGACTGAAATACGGGGACTTTGTCGGTGTCGGTGGTGCTCACGTTCTCCTCCTCGTTCGGCACTCATTCATACCCGGGGGCCAGCGTCCCTGTCATCCTGTCGGGATTCCTGATGGTCTCCCCGAGCATCCAAGCCGTGGCCGAAAAGGCGAGGCTTTGCCCCTCGTCTCCTCCAAGGAGGGCACCTCTCCGACGGCGCGCCGCGGCGGCGTAAAGGGGCATGTCCACCCCCATGAAGCCGCGCTCCGCCTCGGAGAGCCAGGTTGCGGCGAGCTCGAGATGGCCGCGGGCCGCGGAGGTCCCCGCGCGCAGGAGGGAGGCCAGTGCGGTCGTCCATGGCAAGCCCTCCTTGGCAAGGCGCACAGCGTCCCGCTCGGCCTGATTGAGGAGGCGCGTCTTTTCCGCAGGCGCTAGCGTGGAAGCTCCAATGAGGGCGCGCGCCCGGATCTCATGCATCCAGATCCGGATCATCTGCACGCGGAGCAGGAGCGAATGACGGAGCGCTGGCCACTCCTCGCGGAGGTCCTTGACGGCGAGATCGAAGCGACCCTGATAGGCGTGCAGGGAAGCACGCGAGTAGAGGGAATAGTAATGCTGGAAATGGAACCCCTGACGGGACCAGTTCCCGATGGCCCGGCGTACTTCGTCATGCGCGGCCTCCGGGGCATCGGCGGCCATGGCGACGAACGCTCCCACCGAAGCGCGCATCGTGGTCTCGCCGTGAAGATTACCGCGTTCCCGAAATGCCCCGAGGTAATCAGCGACCCGCTGCCTGAGCTCCCCAATCCTGCCCAAGAAGTACAGGGATCGGGTGATCCACATGCGGCAAATCGCGATTTCCCAATGAACCCCCACGCAGCGCTCGCGAAAGAGCAACTCCGCCTGCTCGTTCTGCTCGAGGGCCAGCTTCCATTGGCCCCAAAGGTAGCTCGCCTGGGCCTTGGCCCCAAACGCCAGGGCCATCGAATAGGGATCGCCCGCCTTATTGGCCAGCATTTCGGCCGATTGAATGAGTTGCTCGACTTTCGCTTTCTTCTTAATCCCTTGGCCAAGGGTATAAATCGCCTCCATGGCAATGCCCCTTGCCACGCGGCTGGGCTCGCCTGCTCGAAGTGCGAGGAGAAGCCCTCTTGCCTGGAATGCTCCGCCGCGAATGTGGTCGGACAGGGACAACCCAATCCCGGCCGACCAGCAGGCGTCCACTCGGGCGAGGTCACGGCCCGAGACCTCGCTCGTGTCACGACGCCGAAACCTGAGCCCGCGCAGGGCGAGACGCGCCCTGCCGAGAATGATCGACGCGAGGGCACGTTTTGGGGTCTTTGGGTACGAGAGCCCTTCTGCGGCGAGCACCGCCCGGATCGTGGATATCCCTTGATCCACGTGCCCGGCGAAGAGGAGCTGGAGCGCTGCCTTTTGCTGCAGGTCGAGCGCGTCTGCGGCGCTGGCGCCATCAACAGCCGAGAGCCAAGCGTCCGCGGCGTCCTTCCCACGTCCCGCGTTCGTGAGCGCATGCCCGAGCTTGACTTGAAGGAGACGTACTTCCGCACGAGGTGCGTTGCCGAGCTCGATGGCCAGTCGATAAAGCCTCGCGGCCTGGTCGAACGCCAAGGCCTCCATCGCGCGATCCGCAGCCGTGACGGCGTGGGCGGCCGCTTTCTCCAGCTCGCCGGCTGCCTGGAAGTGCAAGGCGAGCACCTCTGGCGCCCCCCTGGACGAGGACTCGAGGACGCGGGCGAGCTCGCCGTGGCAAGCGCGCCGTCTCGTCGGATCGAGATGGAGGAGCACGGCGTGGCGTACCCGATCGTGGTACGTCTCGATGGAGTCGCGCCCGCGAGGACCGGTCGTCCTGGCCAAGTGGGCCACCCGGAGAACCCCGGCGCAAGCCTCGAGCTCATGAAACGCAAGTCCACTCGCGATGGCTGCGATTTCCTGCTCGACCGGGGCGCCAGCGACGGAAATGACTTCGAGGAGCCGCTTGGCCGGCGCTTCCAAGCGGTCAATCCGCTCCCACAAGGCCTCCTCGAGGCGCAGCGGGGAGGTCGGCTCGCTTCCGCTCGTGGCCACGTGGTGGACCAGCTCGTAGATGAACAGCGGGTGACCATCGGACTCGCGCGCGATTGCCGATGCGCTCCCCGACGCGCCAGTCCCCCCACGCTGGATGAGGAGGCCTGCGAGGTCCTGGGCTTCTCCAGGCGAGAGCCTGCCCATGGCGAGCACGCGCACGTCGCCTGGAAGCGCGTCGGCGGCGCGCCACGCCTGGCTTCCGTCATCCGTCGACCGCCGGGTGGCAAGGAGCAGCATTGCCGGTGGCTCGGGCGGGCGCAGGATCTCCGAAAGGAGCGAGAGGCTGTCCGAGTCGGCCCATTGGAGGTCATCGATAACTATGATGAGACGACGTCGTTCTGCCAGTCGGGCAAGCAGCTCACGCAGCGCGGAAAACAGCCGGGTCCTCAACTCCTGAGGGTCTGCGATGGTGACGGGCGGTGACTTGGCTAGGGCAGTGACGCGCCGAAGGACCGGAAACACCATGGGCAGGAGCGCGGCCCTGCGCGGCATGACAGCCGCAGCCTCTGCCTCGGGAAGCTTCATGAGGAAGCCGGCCAGCGCGTCTATCACGCCGTCCACCGCCTTGTACGGAACTGCTTCGCGCTCGTGGCAGCGGCCGGCGAGGATCGCCACGCGCGGGTCCTCGGCCACTGCTTCCGTGAACCTGCGCACGAGGGAGGTCTTCCCGAGCCCCGACTCCCCTTCGACTAGCGCAGTGACGGCTTTCCCCTCGCGCACCTCTTCCAACATGAGCTTAAGGGCTTCGAGCTCCTTGAGCCTGCCTACGAACGGTGCCGCCTGGGTGTTGCTCGGAAGAGCTTTGTTCCGATGGCTCATCCCGCTCGCCCCGAGCAGGTTCAGTATCGATGCACCTGACGGGCGCTTGCTCGGGTCGGCTTGCAGCAAGGCAAAGCAGAGCTTATCCAGGTCCTTCGGTGCAGAAGGGTTGAGCGAGCTGGGCGGTGGTGGCATGAGGCGCTGCTTGTCCATCAAGATCTGGATTGAGGTGCCGCTGAAGGGAAGAACGCCCACCAGCGCTTCGAACAGCATGATTCCGACGCTGTACCAGTCGGCGGGCGGGCCTACGGATCCCGACATGGCCTGCTCTGGCGCCATGTACGCGGCGGTTCCCACCACGCTCGCGTCGGTGAACGAGTGCCCGGCATCGACCCCCGTCACCAAGCCGAAGTCGACGATGACCAGGTGCCCCGAGTCGCCGACGAGCACGTTGGACGGCTTCACATCCCGGTGCACCATGCCGGCCACGTGCAGGGCATGGAGGCCCTCGGCGAGCTGGCGAAGCGCGAGCCGCAAGCGCTCCTCGTCGAAACTCCCCTGAAGGCCGCCGGCGGGGAGCGTGTCCCCGAGCGCCTGCTTCATGGGCGGGTCCTGGACCGCGGGGCTTGGCCGCACGAAGTCCAGGAAGTCGACGCCTTGGACGAGCTCCATGGTGAAGAACCACTGCCCTCGATCCTCCATGAGCTCGCCGAGGCTGACCACGTGGGGGTGCTTCACATCGGCGAGCGCCCGGAACTCGCGCTTGAGCCTCGTGAGCATGCTGGCGTTCGGGCGGGAAAGGGTCTTTAGGGCTACCTTGGTGTTCTTTTGACAGTCGTGCGCCTCGTACACGATCCCCATTCCACCTTCACCGAGGCGTCGCAGAATTCGGAATCGGTCCGTCCCACGAAACTCGGCGGCCGCGACGACCATGCGCTCCCCCAAGGGCCTATCTTAAGGCATCTGGGGTCTCGGCACTCAGTCGATCCTCGCCGTGGCCTCCCGGCGTGGAAATGGCCTGCCTCGCGTAGTCGGAGATGCGACATGGGGGACGATCGCATCGGCGACCCTCGCGTAGAGCGTGAAGAACTCATCGTCGCCGAAGGCGGATCCGCTGTGCAGGAGCCCGGCGCTAATGGGCTGGTCATCCCGAAGGGGATCGCGCCGCTCGTAGTGGCCGAGCACGTCGGCGTGGTCGGCGACGACCAGGCCGCCCAACGCGGCGTCGGGCAGGACCTGCCTGGACGTGTTCACGATGCCGTCGTTGGCTCCCAGATCGAGAGTGGGTAGCGAAGTCCGCGGGCTCTTGATGACCTGTGCTTCGCCCAAGCCAGAGAGACGCCGGAGCGCCTCCTCGACTTCGGCTGAGGCATCGCAGGCGCCTGCCCCCAACGCCGTCGACAGGTGCAGGCGGTGAAAGAACGGATCGGCTCTTCGCCCGTCGCTCGCAACCGCCGCGACGACCGCGAAGCAGGTGACGCGGACGTGGGGCAAGAGTTTCTTCGTCTCGCGGTGCCTTGCCATGGCGCAGGGCGTGAGATCCGAAAGGAGCCGGCGGTCCCGGACGGCTTGGCTGAGGAATTTCCAGGCTTCCCACGTCGCGCTCGACGCGCCGGCGGCCGCTTCCCTGATCGTCGGGTCCCTTGCGACGACGGGACCGAGCGCGCGGACGAGGCTGGCTACCTGGGCCAACTGGCGTGGCCTCGGCCGTGGATGCCGGAGAAAGCGTGATACGGGGGATTCGGTCATGCAGGTGCCGAAGTGGGGCGAGCCGATTGTCACGACCGAGGCGATCCGGTCGCGTGCCCCCATCGGGTCGATCTCCTTCCATGGTTCACTCGGCGAGAGCGGCTCCGTGCATGAGAAGAGCTGGGCGTCGACTCCGCCCGTGCTGTGGCCGACCAGGTGAAAACGATCGATCCCGGCCTTGCATGCCAGGCGGCCAAGGTAACGGCCGAGCGCTCTTTGCCTATCCACGAGGGCCCCGGTGGGGAGCGTGGGCACTGGCACCACGGGGACCGCGGTCCCCAGCCGCTCCTCGAGCGCTCCCCGCAACATCGACGCGACGCGGTCGGCGAAGTAGTAGAACCCACCGAGCCGCCCGAAGCCGAGAAAGCCGGGGATGAGCACGACTGCTTCCTTGTATTGCATGCGGAGTAAATGTAGGCCCGCCGCGGCGCGTGCAATGGCGCATGCCGTCATGCGGTTGGCCTCACCCTTGCTTTTCTTGGGCGAAGCCGGATGCGCGGCGATCCGGTCGGAGGCTCGACCATGGACTTGGCAGGCAAGAACGTCCTCGTAACGGGTGCATCACGGGGCATCGGCCGTGCGATCGCCCACGTGTTCGCACGTGCGGGCGCACGGGTGCTCCTCACGGCACGAACTTGGGAGGCCGTGGTGGCCGAAGCGGACGCGATCGTGTCGGCTGGCGGCCAAGCATGGGCCCATGTGATGGACGTCACGAACACGCAATCGGTGGCGCGTGCGGTGGCTTGCGCGCGCCGGGAAGTGGGCGAGATCGACGTGGTCATCAACAACGCCGGTGCCTGCTGCCAAGGTTACTTCGTCGACGAAAACCCGCTCCTCGCGCACCACCAGATGGAAGTCAACTATTTCGGAGCCCTGCGCGTGATTCGGGCCGTGCTTCCGGGCATGCGCGCGCGCCGGCAGGGCACGATTGTCAACATCGCCTCGGTGGTTGCCGCGGTTCCTTACCCGACCGAGGCCACCCATAGCGCCACCAAGGCAGCGCTCGTGGCGTTTTCACAAGCATTGCGGGCAGAAGTCGCCGACGACGGGATCCGGGTCGTCGTGGTCTTGCCGGGTCACACCGACACGGACATGGGCCGCAGGGTGAGCATCAAGGGACCGCTGGTTCAGGGGCCCGAGCAGGTCGCGCGGGTTGTCCTCGTGGCCACCTGCCGTGGTCGTCGCCAGGCGGTGGCGGGGACTTCCAACCGCATTCTCGTTCTAGCGAGCCGGGTGTGGCCAAAACTCGGCGAGGACGCCATGGCGAGCACTGCCCGTCGTTCGTTCCCGGGGGCGCGGACGCCTAAGGAGGGCACGGCCGACTCTTCGGAGCCAGCGTGCCCGGCTGAACAGGTCGGCCGAACTGTCCAGGGCAAGTCGCGGTAGTCTACTGAAAGTGCTCGAACCCCGGCGCCAGCATGGCCGTCATGCGATCGGGGTTCTTGATGGCTTCGCTGAGCATCCACGCGGTGGCCGCTTCGTAAAGGGCGCGACCTTCATCGCCACCGAGGAGCCTCCCGCGCTGCCTGCGCGCGGCGGTGGCGTGGAGGCGCATGTCCAAGGCCTCGAGGCGGCGCTCCGCTTCGGCAAGGTGCAGGACGGCGCGGTCTCGGTCGAGCTCGGCGGCAGAAATACCGGCCCGGACCAGGGCCGCAAGGGCGCCCGCCCATGGGGCGGCCTCCTTGGCAAGCTGGCCGGCGTCTCGTCGTGCCTGGGCCAAGAGCGACTTCTTCGCCGCGGGGCTTGCGGCCGCAGCGCCGACGAGGGCGCGGGCGCGGACGTCGTGCATGAAGCAGCGGGTGAGCTCGATGCGAAGGAGCAGAGAACGCTGGAGGGCAGGCCACTCCTCTCGAAGCACCCGTACGGCGGTGTCGGGTTGTCCTTGGTACGCGAAGAGCGAGGCACGTGAGTAGAGCGAGTAGTAATGCTGGACGTGATACCCGCGGTGAGACCAGCTTCCGAGCGCACGGTTTAGCTCTTCATGACCGGCCTCTGGATTGTCGGCAGAAAGCGCTACGAACGGCGCCACGGTCGCGCGCATGCTCGTCTCACCGTACAGGTTCCCACACTCCCTGAAGGACTCCAGGAAGGCTGGTACCCGCGCCGACAGGTCGCGAATCCTCCCCAAGAAGTAGAGGGAGCGCCCAATCCACTTGCGCATCGTGGTGATTTCCCAATGGACCGCCACGCAGCGCTCGCGGAGCACTGCTTCGGCCTCCTCGCACTGGGCGAGCGCGGTGCTCCATTGTCCCCAGAAGTAGCTCGCGTGTGCCCTGCATGCCATCACCGCCGCTGCGGCATAGGGGTCGTTGGCCTTCTCTGCGACTTCCCTCCCGAGGTCGAGAAGGCGGTCCACGCGCGGCTTTCCCTTTACCCCGCGACTCGAGACGTGCGCCGACTCGACGGCGAGCGCCCTGGCGACGCGACGCGGCTCGCCGGTGGAAAGGGCCAAGAGAAGCCCTTTCAACTGGAACGACATCCCAACCACGTGGTCGGTGAGCGCCAAGCCGATACCTGCGGACCAGCAAGCGTCAATGCGCGCGAGGCGTTGGTGCGCGACCTGGCTTTCGTCCTGCCACTTGAACCGAAGCCCACGCATGCTGAGCCAGAGCTTGTCCGAGACAATCGACACGAGGGCGCACTTGGGCGACGCCGGGTAAGGGATGCCTTGTGAGGAGAGCACCGAGCGCATCGTGTCTATCCCTTGGTCGACGTGCCCGGTGATGAGGAGCTGCAGGGCCGCCTTCCGCGAAAGGTCCAGCGCTTCTGCGACGCTCGCCCCGGGTACGGCCAGGAGGTACTGCTCCGCCGCATCCTTGCCGCGCCCCGCATTCGTGAGCGCGTCTCCGAGCTTCACGCGCAGGGCGCGCTCCTCGCTCGCACCCAGCTTCTCAAAGCCAATAGCCAGGCGATAGAGGCGAGCGGCCTGGTCGAAAGCCATCACGCCCATGGCTCTGTCCGCCGCTACCACGGCGTAGTGACCAGCCCTCTCCAAGTCCTCCGCAGCCCGGAAATGAGTGGCCAGTACCTCGGGATCGGCCCGCGAAGTCGCTTCGAGAACTCGCGCCAAGTCCGCGTGGTAGGCGCGCCGCTTGGCCGGCTCCATGTTCATGAGCACCGCCTGGCGGACGCGGTCGTGAAAGACCTCGATCGCATTCCGACCGTGGGACAAGCCGCTCCGTGCCAAGTGCGCGACCCGCAGCACGCCCACGTGGATACCGATCTCGTTCGGGGAAAGGCCGCACGTAGCCGCTGCCGTGTCATGGTCTAGGGGCGAGCCGGCGACCGCCAAGAGCTCCAACAGCTTTCGTGCGGGCACTTCCAGCCGACTCGCGCGATCCCACAGGGCCTCCTCGAGCCTGAGCGGCTGCATTTCCTCGCCTTGTCGAATCGCCGCGTGCTGCACGAGCTCGAAGACGAAGAGCGGATGCCCGTCGGACTCGCGGGCAATCGTGGCCGCGCTCCCAATGGCCTTGTCGCCTTCACGCTCGATGAGCAGCTCGGTGAGCTCTCGGGCCTCGCTCTCGGAGAGCCTCCCCAGCTTGATCTCTCGCACGTCACCCGGGAGGGGCCAGGCGCCGCTACCCTGGTCGGAAGGGCGCCGCGTGGCGAGGAGCAGCATGGCAGGCTGATCCGGAGGGCGCAGGAGCTCCGTGAGGAGCGCCAGGCTATCGGCGTCGGCCCATTGCAGGTCGTCGATGACCACGATGAGCCGGCGTCTCTCGGCCAAGCGCACGAACAGCTCGCGGACCGCCTCGAACAGGCGGGTTCGAAGCTCTTGGGGGTCCACGATGGAGACTCGTGGTGCATCGGCCATGACCGGGATCCGCTTGAGCACCGGGAATACCTGGGTGAGGAGCGCCGCCCTGCGCGGCATGAAGGTGACCGCTTCGGCGTCTCGAAGCCTCGCCATGAAGCCCGCCAGCGCGTCGATGACCCCGTCGACAGCCTTGTAAGGCACGGCCTCCCGCTCGAAGCAGCGCCCTGCGAGGATGGCCACCTCGGGGTCCTCGGACATCGCCGCCGTGAATCGACTCACCAGGGTGCTCTTCCCAACTCCGGATTCGCCTTCGACAATGGCGGTCAGTGCCTTCCCCTCTCGAACTTCCTCGAACATGAGCCGCAGGGCGTCGAGCTCGTCGCGGCGACCCACGAACGGCGCGGCGTGGGTGAGGCTGGATGCCACAGCGACCGGGCGAGGAAGAGCAGCACGAAGTCCAAGCTGGTGCAGCACCAAGGCCCCCGATGGGCGTCTCCCTGGATCCGCCTGGAGCAGGGCCGAGCAAAGAGCATCCAGGTCTTTGGGCACCTTGGGGTTGAGTGCTCGCGGAGATGGCGGGCAAAGACGCTGCTTGTCCATCATGACCTGGAGCGCAGAGCCGGAAAAAGGAACCGTTCCCACGAGCGTCTGGTACAGCATCGCCCCCACGCTGTACCAATCGGCCGGTGGTCCTATCGGACCCGATGCGGCTTGCTCGGGTGCCATGTACGCGGCCGTGCCCACAATGGCCTCGCCGGTCAATGACATCCCCGAGTCGATTTCAGTGACCAGGCCAAAGTCGACGAGGACGAGGTGCCCATTGCGGTCGACGAGCACGTTGGATGGCTTGATGTCCCGGTGGATCTTTCCGGCCACGTGAAGGGCATGGAGGCCCTGGGCCAGCTGGAGCAGGGCGGAGCGTAGTCGAGCTTCGTCGCAGCCCAAGGGCGATGCAGCGGGCAGGGTATCCTCGAGCGCCTGCTCGCTGGCTAAGCAGGGTGTACCTTCGCTCGGCCGAGCAAAGCTCAGGAAATCCACTCCCTCGACGAGCTGCATGGTGAAAAACCATTGCCCATCGTCCTCGAGCAGTTCCCCCAGGCTCACCAAGTTGGGATGGCACACGTCCTGTAATGCTCTGAACTCCCTCTTGAACCTGGCGAGCATGCCCGAGCTGTGGCCATGCAGCGTCTTGAGCGCGACCTTGACGTTCTTCTCACCATCGAGCGCTTCGTAGACGACGCCCATCCCTCCTTGGCCGAGTCGCCGAAGGACGCGAAACCGATCCGTGCCCGCGAAGTCGGCTGCGCCGGTGATCACGTTATGCCCCAGGCCATTATAGATTCCCAAACATCCTGCTAGGCGAGCTTTCTTGAGGAGCATAAAATAGGGGTGGCTATCTCTGCCTGTCGGTAAGGGGATGTCCGTGGGGGATTTCCAAGGAACCCGACGCTTCCAGGTGCTCGGCCTGCTCGGCACGGGCGGAATGGGCGTGGTGTACGAGGCCGTGGATCGCGAATCGGGCCAAAAGGTTGCGCTCAAGCGCCTTTCCGAGTCGAACCGACACCAAGTCTCCCGCATCAAGCGCGAGTTCGATGCCCTAAAAGGGATCGAGCACCCAAACCTGGTGAGGCTGGGCGAGCTCGTCGAGGAGAGCGACGTCCTCTTTCTCACCATGGAGCTCGTGAGCGGTCGGCCCTTCCTGCACTACGTCCGGCCGAACGGTCGCTTGCACGAGGGCCGTCTCCGCGCCGCTCTTCTTCAGCTCGCCCGGGGGATCTCCGCGCTTCACGAGGCGGGCAAGGTCCATCGTGACGTCAAGCCTTCGAATATCCTCGTGACCGATCAGGGCCGGCTCGTGCTCTTGGACTTTGGCCTGGTCTCCGACGCCTATGACCAGGAGGGGAACCCGGATCATTGGGCGGGGACTGCGGAATACATGGCTCCCGAGCAAGCGGTCCAAGCTTCCGTTGGGCCGGCGGCGGATTGGTACAGCGTTGGCGTGGTGCTCTACGAGGCGCTTGCCGGCACGCCGCCGTTCACGGGGCAGCTCAACGAGGTCATCGAAAGAAAGCAGGCGCATGAGCCGGTGCCGGGCTGGGAGAAGGGGCAAGTGCCCGAGGATCTCGAGAAGCTTTGCCTCGAGCTGCTCCGAATCGAACCGGGGGCACGTCCATCTGGGACCAAGGTACTCAGGCGCCTGGGTCATAAGGGGACTGGTCTTCAAGCCCTCTCGACGCACGCGCTCGCGCCACCGTTCTTAGGGCGGAGGGATGAACTGGCGTTCCTGAGGAGCACATTCGAGGAGACACGGCGGGGCGAGCCGATCGCGGTACACGTACATGGCGAATCGGGGCTGGGAAAGACATCCCTGGTGCAACGGTTTATCGAGCTCGCTCACGAGGAGTCCGATGCGCTCGTCCTTTACGGGCGCTCAAGCGAGCGGCAGGAGGTACATGGCAAGGTCATGGACAGCCTCGTCGGCGCCATGAGTGCCACCATGGAGCGCCTGCCTAGGGAGGAGGCCGCACTCCTCATGCCCAAGAACGCGGGCCTCCTACCACAGGTGTTCCGCACGTTCCGTACTGTTGCCGCCATGGCGGAGGCGCCGGCCATTGAAATCGAAGATCCACGGGAGCTTCGTTCCCGGGTATTTGCGGCCCTGCGTGAGCTGCTCCTTACGCTCAGTGGCCGAAGGCCGACGATCCTTTTCATTGACGACTTCCAATGGGTGGACGAGGACAGCCTGACGCTCCTCGGGGAGATCTTGCGCCCTCCTTCTGCGCCGCCCCTCCTCCTCGTGACGACTTCGAGGGCGACGCAACAAGGGCGGCAGCCCGTCTTTGAGCGGTTCTCCAGGCTTCCTGGGGATTGTCGGATCTTGGAGCTCAAGGCCCTGTCTGCCGAAGACGCCTGGAGCTTGGCCAGTGCGCTCCTGGATCGGGTCGCACAAGGCGGTGACGTGGCACAAGACCGTGCGGGCGCGATCGCCGAGGCGGCGGCCAGGCACCCGCTCGTCATCGCGGAGCTCGTCAGGCAATCGGTGCTCGAAGAGCGCGACTCGCCCGCCCAATTGGAGGACGCTATCTCCGCGCGCGTTTCGCGGATGGAACCTCGGGTGCGCGGTGTCCTCAAGGTGGCTTCTCTCGCAGGGCAACCCCTTGCCCAGGATCTCATCGCCCAAGTGGTGGGTCTTGCGCCTCTCGACATGGACCGGGCGCTTTCGACCCTCCGCCTGGCGAACCTCGTGCACGTGTCCGACGCGACGGGCACCACCATGGTGTCGGCCTCCCACGATCGGATCCGATCGGCGGTCCTCGCGTGCATTCCGGAGGAGGAACAGCGCGAGTGTTACCAGGACCTGGCCAGGGTTCTCGAGGCGTCGGGGAGGGCGGATCCAGAGGATCTCGCCATTCACTACAAGGCGGCCGGCAAGACCGAGCTCGCCGCCGAGTACGCGGCCAAGGCGGCGGAGCAGGCGAGTCGCTCCCTGGCTTTTGATCGCGCGGTGCGCCTGTACCGCATGGCCCTGGAGCTTCAGAAGGAAGTCGGACCGGCGCAAAGGAGCATCATGACCGCCTTGGCAGAGGCGCTGGCGAGCGCCGGGAATGGCGTCCAAGCGGCCGAGGCGTTCATGCAAGCCGCGGCGGGCGCGAACTCCGCCGAGTCGTTGGACCTGCGGAGACGCGCAGCACAACAGCTCCTGCTTACCGGGAATATTGACGACGGGATTGCCAGGCTCAGGGAAATCCTTGCGTCGGAGGGGATGAGCTACCCGCAGACCCCGGCACGCGCCCTGGCCCTCGTGCTGTGGCGAAGGGCGCGTCTTGCCCTTCGAGGCACGGGGTATCGGGAGACGAACGCGAGAAGGGTCTCGGCCAAGGGGCTAGCGCGGATCGATGCCTGCTACCACGTCGGGATGAGCCTGGCGATCGTCGACACCATTCGCGGGAATGCTTTTAACACGCAGAGCCTCCTCCTTGCGCTCGATGCGGGTGAGCCTTATCGGATAGCGCGCTCTCTCGCCCTCGAAGCCGCCTATCAAAGCTCACGGGGACGTCCAGCCATCGCTCGCACGCAGGCGCTCCTTGCCGTGGGAGATGAGCTCATCAAGAAAGTGCCCAATGTTCATGCGCTCGCGCTCCTCATTGCTTCGCACGGTCAAGCCGCGCTCCTGTGGGGCCGATTCCGCGAAGCGGTCGAGTACTGCCAGAGGGCAGAGGAGATCCTCGCCGAGCGATTTTCCGGCTTCCCTTGCGAGCTCCACGCCATGCGCCTGTGGCGCTTGAGGGGTCTTCAATATCTAGGGAAACTGGAGGAGCTGTCGAAAATCGTGGTGCCCCTTCTTCACGAATGCAAGAGCCGAAATGATCGCTACGGCGAGACGACCCTGCGGGTCTCCATCAACCCATTTCTTCACCTGGCGAAGGGAGACGTGAGCGGCGCAAGGGAGGAAATCGCTGAAGCCTTGAGGCGCTGGTCGCCAAGTGGCTTCCACGTCCAGCATTATTACGCCCTGAACTGGCAAGCATCTGCCGAGCTCTACTCGGGAGACCATGAGGCCGGGTGGCGCACGCTTTCCGGTGCCTGGTCGGCTCTTCGCCGGTCGCACCTCCTTAGGATCCAGTTCATCCGCTGCGTGATCTTCGACTTGAGAGGTCGCTTGCTCATCGCCGCCGCCGCGAGGGCGAGAAAGGAAGACAAGAGACGCCTTTGCGCCGAAGCCAACTCGATCGCGCGCCGCGTGGTCAACGAAGGAATGCCCTGGTGCATGCCGCTCGGTATCCTTCAGCGCGCCGGGATCGCCGCCGCTTGCGGTGACCTCGAATCCACGGCCAGACATCTTCGCCTGGCTGTCCAGGGCTTCGATGCCGCCGAGATGGGGCTCCATGCCGCCGTGGCGAGGCTCAGGCTCGGCACGGTCTTGGGCGGAGAAGAAGGCCGTTCTCTCATTGCGCAGGCGGGGTCTTGGATGGACGAGCAAGGAGTCTCGGGCCACGAGCGCATGGCTGCCTTGCTGGCCCCTGGGTGGTAGGCGTGGAGATCTAGATGGGAAGCCCCCTGGACGAGTTGCCGCGCGTGGGACGTTTCGAGATTGTCGGGCGCTTGGGCGCCGGTGGGATGGGCGTGGTCTACGAAGCGCTGGATGACGAGACGAGGACGAGAGTAGCGCTCAAGACGATAAAGGAGCCGAGTCCAGAGTTCATCCTTCGGCTCAAGCGCGAGTTTCGTGCGCTCCAGGGCCTCCAGCATCCGAACCTGGTGAGCCTCGGTGAGCTCATCGAGCTGGACGGGACGTGGCTATTCACCATGGAGCTCGTTCGCGGGGTCGATTTCGTGACGCATGTACGTCAGGCCGCCGGGCTCGGTGAGGAGATCGCGGTCTCGAACACCGTTGACGTGCGATTAGGCAATACTTCATCCCCTTGGTTTGATGAGAGCCGCTTGAGGAGCGCCCTTGTCCAGCTCGCGATGGGGCTTTGTGCGCTTCACCAGTCTGGGAAGGTTCATCGCGACATCAAGCCATCGAACGTGCTGGTCACCGAGAACGGCCGAGTGGTCATCTTGGATCTCGGCCTGGTGGCCGACTTCCATGCGCGCGAGGAGAGCGAGGAGAGCTGCGTGGGAACTGCGGCATACATGGCACCCGAGCAGGCGGCGAGGGGACGGGTGGGACCCGAGGCAGATTGGTACAGCGTGGGCGTTGTGCTGTACGAAGCGCTCGTGGGGCGGCTTCCGTTCGAGGGGCCGGCCTTGAGAATCCTTCTCAACAAGCAAGAGACCGAACCTGCGGCTCCCTCGGCGGCCGCTTTCGTGCCAGCCGACCTCGACAAGCTCTGCGTGGGGCTCCTCCGCATCGATCCAGCGGCCCGCCCCTCTGGTCCCGACGTTCTTTTGGCCCTTGGCGCGAACATGCCAGGGGCGAGGCTCACCTTGAGCCGGACGCTGGCGGCTCCATTCGTGGGTCGCAGGGAGGAGCTCGCGTTTCTTCGGGCGGCGTTCGATGAGACAAGGCGCGGCCAACCGCTCATCCTTCACGTGCACGGCGAGTCCGGGATCGGGAAGACATCCCTCGTCAAGCGGTTTACGGACCTTGCGGCGCTGGAAGCCGAGGCGGTGGTCCTCTTTGGACGCTGCTACGAGCGGGAGAACGTGCCGTTCAAGGCCATGGATGGCGTCGTAGACGCCTTGGGCCGCTACATGGGAAAACTTCCCCAGGCCAAGGCAGCGTTCCTCGTGCCGAGACGGGCCGGCCTGCTGATGCAGATGTTCCCAGTGCTTGGGAAGGTGCGCGTCTTGGCCGAGGCGCCGAGGCATGAGATCGCGGAGCCCCGCGAGCACCGTGCTCAGGTGTTTTCCGCTCTTCTCGAGCTGCTTTGTCGGCTGGCGGACCAGTGCCCCACGATCGTCGTGATCGATGATCTCCAGTGGGCAGACGCGGATAGCTTGGACCTCCTCGGGGACTTGCTGCGTCCCCCAGACGCCCCGGCCGTGTTGCTCGTGACGACCTGGAGGGAGACGGCCGATAGCAACGACCGCCTCCAGGATCTCGAAAGCCGCTTGCCTGGCGCGAGCAAGCACCTCGTCCTAAGGCCCCTGCCTTCCGGTGATGCCCGCCAGCTTGCGAGCGCTCTTCTCGAGCTGGCCTGGCCTGTCATCGAGGACGCCCCGAGACGGGCCCAGGTCATTGCCGAGGATGCCGCAGGGCACCCATTGTTCATTGACGAGCTCTCCCGCCAATTGTCGGTGGGCGGTGAGGCACCGGCCCGCTTCGAGGACTCCGTGCTGGCGCGCATCGCACGCCTCGATGCTCGGGCCCAGAAGATCCTTCAGCTCATCATGGTCGCCGGTGAGCCCATCCTGCAAGTCACCGTGGCCCGCGCCGCGGGTCTCGAAATCGGAACGGTCATGCGCGAGCTGTCAGGCCTCCGGGTCATGAACCTGGTGCGCACGGCAGGGAGAGGGGACAGCCGCATGGTGGAGCCGTACCATGACCGGATTCGCCGGGCCGTCCTGGGGAGCTTCGCTCCCGACGTCCTCAAAGCCTGTCACCGTGACCTGGCACGGGCTCTCGAGGGCGGCGGGGACGCCAATCCTGAAACCCTCGCGATGCACTACAAGGGGGCAGGGGAAGACGAGCTCGCAGCCAAGCATGTGGAGGAGGCAGCAAATCGGGCGAGCCGTTCTCTCGCCTTTGACCGCGCAGCGCGGCTATTCCGACTGGCTCTCGAATTGGGCCCCAAGGGCGCGAGTCACGCGCGCGGCCTGCGCATCCGTCTTGGGAACGCCCTCGCGAGCACCGGTCGCGGTGCCGAAGCGGCAGAGGAATTCCTCCGCGCGGCAGATGGCGCTTCGGCCGCAGAGGACTTGGAGCTTCGGCGCCTGGCCGCTCAGCAGTTGCTGGTCACTGGGCACATTGATGAAGGGCTCGCCACGCTACGGCAAGTCCTCGCTGCTGAGGGAATCTCCTATCCATCGACTCCACTCAGAGCGCTGGCCACCGTGGCATGGCGGCGGCTGCGGCTTGTCCTCGGGCGGAAGAGGCTACAAGTGCGCGACGAGAGCGTGATCCCTGGCAAGGACCTGGCCCGAATTGACGCGTGCTACCACGTGGGGACGAGCCTGGGCGTGGTGGACCACGTGAGAGGGCACGCGTTCAATGCGCTGGGCCTGCTTTTCGCCATGAAGGCGGGAGAGCCCCACCGCGTGGCCCGCGCGCTCGCCGTGGAAGCAGGTTTTCATTCGGTCCGGGGAGGTCGCGCCGTGCGCCGCACGCTCGAGCTCTTGGAGAAGGCGGAGGCCCTTGCTGAAAAGACGAGTGAGCCATACGTCCTTGCCCTGGTCAGGGCCGTTCGCGGCCAAGCCGCTCACCTTTGGGGCCGCTTTCGGGAAGCTCATGACTTGTGCCAGGAGGCCGAGGCGCTTTTTGGTCGCCACTGCGTGGGCGTGCCCTGGGAGATCACGACGGCCAGGCTGTGGTCGTCGCGGGCACTGCAGTACCTCGGGGATGTGGGGGAGCTTGCGAGGCGGGTCCCCCAGCTAGTGAATGACTTCCAGAGTCGCAACGATCGCTACGGGGAAACCAGCCTGCGCGTTTCCGTGTCCCCATTTCTTTGCCTCGCGCACGACAATCCACGGGCGGCGAAAGAGGAAATCGCCGAGGGATTGCACAAGTGGAGCCCGAAAGGGTTCCACGTTCAGCACTACTTCGCGTTGTACTCGCGGGTGTCTGCCGACCTTTATGCCGGCGAGGTCGATGAGGCATGTCGGACCCTAAACGAGGGATTACCGGAACTGCGGCGGGCGCTTCTTCTGCGCGTTCAGTTCGTACGCATCGTGATGAATGATCTACGCGGCCGCGTCGCCCTAGCGTCTTCCCTGAGGAACGGCGCGGACAAGCAGAAGCTCCTTCGTGAAGCATTGAAGGTGGCAGCGCAGGTCGAGGCAGAGGAAGCGCCCTGGGCTCGCCCCGTGGCCGTATTGCTCCGCGCTGGAGTGGCAGCCGCTCAAGGAACAACGGGCGGAACGCTGCTCGCGCTCCTGGAAGACGCTCTCAAGGGGTTCGAAGCGAGCGAAATGGGCCTCCACGCCGCCTGCGTCCGCTACTGGCTTGGCACGATAGCCGGCGGCCACGAGCGGCACGTGCTGCGAGAACAGGCGCGCTTGTGGATGGCGGCGCAGGCCATCAAGAGCCCCGAGCGAATGGCCGCTTTGCTGGCGCCGGCGGTGGTGGTGTGAGGTTAGTGAGGGGGATGTCCGTGGGGGATTTCCAAGGAACCCGACGCTACCAGGTGCTCGGCCTGCTCGGCACGGGCGGAATGGGCGTGGTGTATGAAGCCGTGGACCGCGAGTCTGGGCGGGAGGTGGCGCTCAAGCGGCTCCATGAGTCGCATCGCGTCCAGGTGTCCCGGTTCAAGCGCGACCTCGACGTGCTGAAGCAAGTCGACCATCCCAACCTGGTGCGGCTTGGCGATCTCTTCGAGGAGGACGGCGCGTGGTTTCTGACCATGGAGCTCGTGGACGGAAGTCATTTCCTTCGGCACGTCCGTCCGAACGGTCGGGTTCATGAAGCGCGGCTTCGCGACGCGCTCGTGCAGCTCGCCCGGGGAACCTCCGCGCTCCACGAGGCAGGGAAGGTGCACCGCGACATCAAGCCTTCGAACATCCTCGTGACCGAACAAGGGCGTGTCGTGCTGCTTGACTTCGGCCTAGTTGCCGACGCCTACGAGCAGGATGGGATTCATGGCCACGCGGCGGGGACCGCCGAGTACATGGCGCCCGAACAGGCAGGACGGCTGCAGGTGGGGCCTGCGGCAGACTGGTACAGCGTCGGCGTGGTGCTCTATGAGGCATTGGCAGGGGCACCGCCATTTACGGGGCCTGCGAGCGAAGTCCTCTTGAAGAAGCAGACCACGGAGCCCGCGCCGGGATGGGTAAAGGGCCAAGTGCCGGAGGACCTCGAGAGACTCTGCCTGGAGCTTCTTCGCATCGATCCGCGCGCTCGCCCGTCTGGAGCTAAGGTGCTCAGGCGACTGGGCGACAAGCAGCCCGGCCTGCACGCCCTGTCGACGCATGCGCTCGCGCCACCGTTCGTGGGACGGAGGGAGGAGCTGGCGTTTCTTCGCAGGGCGTTCGATGAGATACGGGGTGGTCAGCCCATCACGGTGCACGTCCATGGCGAGTCAGGGTTAGGAAAGACATCTCTTGTTCAGCGATTCGTCGATCTTACCGTCGAGGAATCCAATGCCGTTGTTCTTCACGGGCGCTGCAGCGAGAGGCAGGAAGTGCAGGGCAAGCTGATGGACAGCCTCGTAGGTGCATTGGGTGCCTACTTGGAGCGCCTGCCGAAGGAAGAGGTTGTACCTCTCTTGCCAAGAAGCGCGGGGCTATTGAGGCAGGCATTCCGGCCACTGTGCGCCGTGGCGGCCATTGCAGAAGCGCCAGTGATCGAAATCGTCGATCCCCAGGAGCTGCGGTCCAGGGTATTTGCGGCACTGCGCGAGCTCTTGCTGCGTCTTTCGGGCCAAAGGCCGACGATCATCTTCATCGACGACTTTCAGCGGGTGGACGAGGACAGCCTGGCTCTCGTCGGGGAGATCTTGCGTCCTCCTTCAGCTCCGCCGTTGCTAATCGTAACCACCTCACGAGCGGCCGAAACAGGAAGTCGAGCGCTCTTTGAGCGTTATTCCAGGTTGCCCGGCGAGAGCCGAATATTGGAGCTCGCGCCCTTGTCAGCCGAGGATGCGTGGAGCCTGGCGAGCGCGCTCCTCGATCGAGTGGCGCAAGGAAGTGAGATCGCAGAGCGTCGCGCAGAGGAGATCGCCGAGGCAGCCGGGCGGCACCCGCTGGTGATTGCGGAGCTGGTAAGGCAGTCGGTGCTCCAAGAGGGGGAATCGCCCGCTCGCTTCGAGGACGCCATTTCGGCGCGCGTCCAGCGGATGGACCCGAGGGCGCTAAGTGTCCTCAAGGTGGTGATGGTCGCGGGTCAGCCACTCGATCGGGAGACGATTGCTCAAGTGACAGGCCATGCGCCTCTCGACATGGACCGGGCACTCTCCACGCTGTGCCTTGCAAGCCTGGCGCACGTCTCGGATGCCATGGGCATGACCATGGTCTCCGCGCCCCACGATCGGATTCGGTCCGCCGTCACGGCGTGCATCCCGGGAGACGAGCAGCGCGAGTGCCACTTGGAATTGGCCCGGGTGCTCGAGGCGTCGGGGAAAGCGGACCCCGAGGACTTGGCGATTCACTTCAAGGCGGCCGGAAAGACCGAGCTCGCGATAGAGCACGCGACGAAGGCGGCTGAAAGGGCAAGCAGATCCCTGGCGTTTGATCGCGCCGTTCGATGGTACCGGATGGCGATTGAGCTTCAGAGAGAAGCGGGGCCCGTGGCACGAAAACTCATGGTTGCGCTCGCCGAGTCACTCGCCAACGCAGGAAGTGGTGTGGATGCAGCCGAGGCGTTCACGCAGGCGGCAGAGGGTGCAAGCGAAGCGGAGACCCTTGAGCTGCGGACGCGGTCGGCGCAACAGCTCCTGGTGACGGGACATATCGACGATGGGATTTCCAGGCTACGGGAAATCGTCGAGTCGGAGGGGATGAGCTATCCGAAAACCCCTGCACGGGCCCTTGCGATGGTGCTCATGCGAAGGGCACGTCTGGCCATTCGTGGCATTGGGTTTCGGGAAACCAGCGCGAGCCAACTGTCTGCCAAGGCACTGGCGCGGATTGATGCTTGTTATCACGTGGGGATGAGCTTGGCGATTGTCGACAATATCAGGGGCAGTGCGCTTATGACGCAAAGCCTCCTCCTTGCTCTCAATGCTGGTGAGCGGTATAGGGTTGCACGCTCTATTGCCATTGAAGCGGGCTTTCAGTCGACACGGGGGCGCCGCTCGATAACCCGCACGATTGAGCTTCTGGATATCGGGAGCGAGCTGGCGACGAAATCGTCGAATCACCACTTGGTTGGTTTCATCAGGGGAACGCGTGGTCAGGCCGAATACTTGTGGGGCAGGTTTCGCGCAGCCGTCCAATACTGCAAGGAGGCGGAGGCCATTCTTCGAGAGCGCTTCTCCGGGGTCCCCTGGGAGCTTGCCGTTGTTCGTCTATGGCGCTGCCGCGGTCTCCTATACCTCGGGCAGGTGCAAGAGCTCGCCACGCAGGCAACGGGCCTTCTCGACGACTGCCTAAGCCGAAATGATCGTTACGGTGAGACCACGCTTCGCGTATCGGTGAGTCCGTTCCTGCGCCTCGTTGGAGGAGACCCCGAAGGTGCAAGGAAAGAAATCACCGATTCCTTGGCGCGCTGGTCCCCAAGCGGCTTCCACGTCCAGCACTATTACGCCCTCACTTGGCGCGTGGCAGCCGACCTTTACGCAGGCGACCACGGGGCAGCAATCTCCGCCATGGCCGATTCATGGCCAGCCCTCCGCAGGTCGCTCCTCTTGCGCGTCCAGTTCATCCGGTGTGTCGTTTCCGACCTGCAAGGGCGCGTGGCGATCGCCGCTGCAACAAGGGCAACCGGATCGGCGAGAAAGCATCTTCTCGCCGATGCCAATCGCATTGCCCGCCACATTGCCAAGGAACGAATGCCCTGGTGCGAGCCACTCGGTATTCTCATTCGCGCCGGGGTTGCCGCCGTCGGCGGTGACCTGGAATCCGCTGCCGCCCATCTTCGCCTCGCCGCCAAGGGATTCGACGCCGCCGAAATGGCCCTCCATGCGGCCGCGGCCAGGTATCGGCTCGGAGAGCACCTGGGCGGCGATGAAGGCCGCGCTCTAGTTACGCAGGCGCACTCTTGGATGACGGAGCAAGGAATCCAAGAGCCCGAGCGAATGACGGCTCTCCTCGCGCCTGGGAGGGCAGGCTAGGTGGGCGGAATGGGGACTCCACGAGAAGACTTCCCGCCAACCGGGCGTTTCCTGATGATCAGGCGCCTCGGCTCGGGCGGCATGGGCGTGGTCTACGAGGCGCTGGATCGCGAGACGCGGACCCATGTCGCGCTCAAGACGATCAAGGCACCAAGCCCCGACCTCGTGGTTCGCCTGAAGCGCGAGTTCCGGGCATTGCAGGGGCTTCAGCACCCCAACCTCATCAACCTCGGGGAGCTCTTCGAGGAGGAAGGTGCATGGTTCTTCACCATGGAGCTTGTACGTGGGGTCGATTTCTTGACCCACGTCCGCCCAGGCGTCGCGCCAAGCTGCGAATTGGCGCTCGCGGATACGGTTGATGTTCAATCTGGCGAGTGGCTATCTCGTGGTCTCGACGAAGCACGCCTCAGAAAGGCCCTCGCCCAGCTCGCCACCGGTCTGCGCGTGCTGCATGGGTCTGGAAAAGTCCATCGCGACATCAAGCCTTCGAACGTCATGGTCACCGACGAGGGGCGAGTGGTCATTCTGGACTTCGGCCTGGTCACCGACGCACAAGCGCCAGGCGAATCAGCTGAGAGCTGGGTCGGCACAGCGGCGTACATGGCTCCGGAGCAGGCCGCAGGGGGACGGGTGGGCCCCGAGGCAGATTGGTATAGCGTGGGCGTCGTTCTCTACGAGGCGCTCGTGGGGCGACCGCCGTTTACGGGTCCCTCCTTGAGAGTCCTCATGCAGAAGCAGGACGTCCTGCCACCCGCACCGTCGACGCTTGCGTCCGTGCCAAGAGACCTGGACAAGCTCTGCATGGAGCTCCTTCGGGTTAACCCGGAAGAACGCCCGTCCGGCCTATCCATCCTCAGTGCCCTGGGTGTCAGCAAGTCGCCGCGCGAGCTCACCTCGAGCCTGACCCAGGCGCCGCCGTTCGTGGGTCGCGCCGAGGAGCTCGCATTTCTCCGCGAGGCTTTCGAGGAGGTGAGGCAAGGGAAGCAGGTGATGGTCCATGTTCACGGGGAGTCTGGTCTTGGAAAGACCACTCTCGTCAGACATTTCACCGATGTGATCGCGGGCGAGACCAGCGCAGTGGTCCTCTCTGGGCGTTGCTACGAGCGGGAAACCGTTCCGTTCAAGGCCATGGATGGGGTCGTGGACGCGCTGGGTCGTTACATGGAGCGACTGCCACGGGAGCAATCGGCATTCCTCGTGCCCAGGCGAGCTGGGCTTCTTCCCCAGGTGTTTCCCGCGCTCGGGAAGGTGCGCGTCTTGGCAGGAGAGCCGAGAATCGAGATCGCCGAGCCCCGCGAGCACCGCGGCCAGGTTTTTGCGGCCTTGCGTGAGCTGTTCTGCCGGCTGGCAGACATGCACCCGACGATCGTCGTGATCGATGATCTTCAGTGGGCAGATGCGGATAGCTGGGCCCTCCTGGCGGAGCTCGTCAGGCCCCCAGATGCACCTACCCTTTTGCTCGTGACCACTTGGAGGGAAACGGGCGGCGGCAGCGACGCCCATGTTCGGAAGCTCATCGACGGGCTCCCCGGTAACAACCGACAATTGGTCCTCGAACCATTGGCTGCGAGCGATGCGCGCCAGCTCGCGAGCGTGCTCCTGGAGGACGCCTTGGGCGGCCAGGACGGCGCGCGTCGCGCCGACGCTATTGCACAAGAAGCCGCCGGGCATCCGTTGTTCATTGGTGAGCTAGCCCGGCAATCGGTGCACGCGGGAGGGGAGGACCGGATCCGCTTCGAGGACTCCGTGCTGGCGCGAGTCGCACGTCTCGAGGCCCGGGCGCAGAAACTCCTTCGGCTCGTCGTGGTGGCGGGAGAACCCATCCTGCAAGCCACCGTCGCACGCGCCGCGGGCTTCGAGATCGGCCTGGTCATGCGCGAGCTGTCGGGCCTTTGCGGCATGAACCTGGTACGAACAGCAGGGCGCGGGGACAGCCGCATGGTCGAGCCGTACCATGACCGAATCCGCAAGGCGGTCATGGGGAGCCTGCCGGACGAGATGCTCCGCGCATGCCACCTCGACTTGGCGCGGGTGCTCGAAGCGCGCGGGGATGCCAACTCAGAGAGGCTGGCCTTGCATTACTGGGGGGCAGGGGAAGAGGCGCTCGCGGCGCGCTATCTCGAGGAGGCCGCCCATCGCTCCAGCCAGTCCCTCGCATTTGACCACGCAGCACGGCTATACCGGCTGGTTCTCGATCTGCGTCTTTCCGGGACGAGCAGCGAGCGTGACCTGCGGGTTCGCCTGGGCAATGCCTTGGCGAATGCCGGGCGTGGCGCCGAGGCCGCGGAGGAGCTCATTAGGGCGGCGGACGGCGCAGAAGCAGCAGAGGCGTTGGAGCTTAGGCGGCTTGCTGCCCAGCAGTACCTGGTTGCTGGGTATATCGACCAGGGTCTCGCCACGCTTCGCGAAGTCCTCTCTGCTGTAGGGATGTCCTACCCGTCGACTCCACTGCGGGCGCTGGCGAGCGTGGCGTGGCGTCGGCTTCGGCTTGCCCTGGGTCGGCGCGCGAGGTTCGAGGAGCGAGACGCAAGCGTCATCCCGGGCAAGGACCTGGCCCGCATTGACGCCTGCTACCACGTGGGGCTGAACCTCTCCGCTGTCGACCATGTTCGAGGTAATGCCTTCAGCACGCTGGGCCTGCTTTACGCCTTGAAGGCGGGCGAGCCCTACCGCGTCGCACGTGCTCTCGCCGTTGAATCAGGCTATCAAGCGGGACGGGGCGGGCCTAAAATGGCGCACGCGCTCGATCTCCTGTCGCGGGCTGAGGCCATCGCCGAGAAGTCACCAGAACCCGATCTCCCAGTGCTCGTGAAGGCTGTTCGCGGCCAAGCCGCTTTCTTGTGGGGCCGATTTCGCGAGGCCCTCGAGTCATGCCAGGAGGCGGAAGCCCTTTTTGTGAACCGCTGCGTGGGAGTGCCGCGGGAAGTCGCGACGATGAGGCTGTGGTCCACTCGTTCACTCCAGTACCTCGGGGAGGTCGGGGAGCTCTCGAGGAGGCTCCCCCAGCTGGTGAGCGAGTCCCAGAGCCGCGACGACCGATATGGGGAAACGAGCCTCAGGGTTTCCGGGGCGCCGTTCCTTTGCCTCGCGCAGGACAACCCGCAGAAGGCCAAGGAGGAAATCGCTGAAGCCTTGGTCAAGTGGTCCCCGCAGGGGTTCCACGTCCAGCACTACTATGCGCTGACCGGGCACGTTTCGGCCGAGCTGTACGGCGGCGAGATCGATGAGGCCCATCGGACCCTACGCGAGAGATGGCCAGCCCTTCGCCGCTCGCTCCTCTTGCGCGTCCAGATGGTGCGCATTCTGATGAACGACCTTCGCGCCCGTGTTGCGCTCGCGGCATCCCTTAGGAACGGTGGGGACAAGCAGGCGCTCCTCCGCGAATCATCACGTGCCGCGGCGCAGATCGAGGCCGAGAACATGCCTTGGGCTCGCCCCTTGGCTGTTCTCCTTCGGGCCGGAGTCCTGGCGGCCCGTGGGGAGCCGGGGGGATCTCTCGTCGCCCTCCTCGGCGACGCGCTGCAAGGGTTCCAAGCGAGTGACATGGGCCTCCATGCCGCTTGCGTCCGTTACTGGCTCGGGAAGGTCACCGGCGGCGACGAGGGACACGCGCTCGAGGGCAGCGCGCGCTCGTGGATGGAGGCGCAGTGCATCAAGAACCCCGAGCGCATGGCCATTCTGCTCGCGCCGGCGCTGGCATTGCAGGGGTAGGAGGGCCACGCCGCCATGGCGAATTCGCCAAGCGGTGGTTGCCTGCGCCGAGACGGCCATGCCGTCTCACATGGGCACTACCGTGCTGGACTGGCCGAGCACGCGAAGTGCTTCGCGGAGCAGCGCCTGAAAGTCGTTCCGCGGCGGAACCGTCGCGAGCGCCTGCACTACGGCTTGCTCGGCTTGCCTCGACCCATACCCAAGGTTCTTGAGCGCCGCGCGGACGTCCTTAGCCACCTGCGAACGCTCGCGTCGCTCCTGTATCCGCGCCGCCACGTGCGCGGCGCCAAAGTCCTTCTCCGCCAGAAGCAAGTTATGGCTCCTGCAAAACAGGGTAAGTCCTCGAGGCGTCGACTGACCGCCACGCGCGAAAGGAACGACATGCTGGACCTCGAGCTGCCAGGTCGAGTCGCATCGCCTGCCTTCCGGCCCCACGTACGCGCAGGTGCCGCGCTCTCGATCGTACACCTCGCGTCGGACCGCGGCGGGAACGTAGCGATCACCTTGCCTCGGGGGCTTTGCTGTCGGGCGGGCCTGCGGCTCTGCGCCGCCGAAACGCCGCCGCTCCTTTTGCTTGCGATACGCACTCAGCACGTGGAGAAGCACCTCCTCGACCTTGCCGCTCGGGACCACGTGCGAGGCAAGGTCGCGCACCCGCGCGAGCTCATCGCGGAAGTCCTTGCCGACCCACAGCGTGATTGCGACTGGCCTTTCTTTTTCCTCGGCCGCGCTGTCGGTGACAAGGGCAGGGGTCGAGGCCACATCGCTAGTGGCCATCGGAGTCGCCACCGCCCCGACGGCAGGTGCAGTCGCCACCAAGGGCAACTCGCGTTCGGGGGATCGCGCGCGGGTGATCCGTGAGACCAGCTCGCGCACCTCGCTCTCGCTCATGCCCGCGGCGCGCTCGAGCACGTCGGCGTGGTTCTCCTCGTCGAGGATCTCCCGGAGCGCGAGGAGTGACGCCATGGACAGCCGGCGCGAGAGCAGGTACTCGGCGATCTTGGGAAAACGTGCCAGGAGCCGGGCCGCCGTGAGCCTTCGGCAGGCCGAGGACTCCGTGAGCCCAAGCTCGCCGACGAGACAGGCGAGCGTCGACGGATAACCGAGCTCGATCCCGAGCTTCTTCTGATCGAAGTCGGCCAGATCGATTAGGAATAGGACCA
>JACQUZ010000081.1 GCA_016210055.1 Deltaproteobacteria bacterium
GCCCCAGGGCGATCGCGGTCTTGCCCACGCCGGGATCGCCGACGAGCAGCGGGTTGTTCTTGCGCCTGCGGCAGAGCACCTGGATCATTCGCGAGAGCTCGGCTTCACGACCGATGAGCGGATCAACCTGTCCTCGCGCGGCCTTCCGCGACAGGTTGACCGTGAACGTCTCGAGCGGGTCACCGTCTTGACGAGGGCCTGCTTCTTCGCTGTCCTCTCCGCTGCCCTCTCCGGCGCCTTCCGGGCCGGGCAGGCCTTTGTCCTCGCCGTTCCGATGCGGCGTAAGGAGCGCCTCCCCCTCCTTGCCTCCGCCGTGAGAGACGAAGCGCAAGAGCGAAAGCCGGGTAACCCCATGCTTGGTGAGGAGAAACACCGCGTGCGATTCCTCCTCGCGGAACATGGACACGAGCACGCTCCCAGCGTCGATCGTGTCCTTCCCCGCGCCGTGCATGTGCATCGCGGCGCGCTGGAAGACGCGCCAAAACGCGGCGGTCTGCTTGGGATCCGGGGCTTCGTCGTCCTCGACGATTACCGGGAGGCGTTCCACCTTGTCCCGCAAGAAGGCCTCGAGGTCCGCGACCAGGCGGGGGAGCGTGACGCCACATCCGCCTAGCACCTGCGAGGCCATGGGATCGGAGCAAAGGGCGAAAAGGAGGTGCTCGAGCGTGAGGTACTCGTGCCGCCTCTCCTTTGCCTCGCGGATGGCCAACTGGATGGTCGCTTCAAGCTCTTGGGTGATCGTCATGGGTTATTCGTCGCCCGTGTCCTCGGGCTCCATCGTACAGAGGAGCGGAAACTCCGCCTTTTCGGCGGCCTGCGTGACTTCCGCGACCTTGGTCTCAGCGACCTCTCGCGTGTACGCTCCCGCCCTTCCGTTCCCGGTCCGGTGAACGTGCCACATGATCGCAGTCGCTTCGGCTTCCGACTTGTGGAAGACGACCTTGAGGATCCAAACGACGAACTCCCGGGTCGTGTAGTCGTCGTTGTGGAGAAGAACCCGGTAGAGACGAGGTCTCTGAAGCTTCTTGTCGACCTGGGTCTTGTCGAGAACGAGGGTCTCTTCTCGGTTTCGCGGGGCGTGGCTCATGACGCTTGGGACTTTGGGGACGCTCTCTCACACCATGATACAGGGATGTGCTGGGGTGCAAGAACCGAAGCCGCCCGAAGCGTCCCGCACCTGTATACGAGCGTACTACCGGCTGGCTACTTGGAGTTACGCAATCGGCTCGTAACTCGCTGCTTTTGCGTCGCGGAGACACGGCATCTCGCTTGCTAGTCACGAGGCCGGCCATTGCCCGGAGGTTGCCTGATGGCGTTCACGAGGCGAGATGTGCTCAAGGGATGCCTTGCCGTCGCTGGAGGAACCGCGGCGCTTCCCCTGTTTCGGGGGACGCTCTTCACGGATGCCAGCGCTGCCGAGGACGAACCCACCTGGAACAAGGCGCCGTGCCGCTTCTGTGGCGCGGGCTGCGGCGTCGAGTTGGGCATCCGCGGCGGCAAAATTGTCGCGGTTCGCGGCGATGCGCAAAGCCCGGTGAACAAGGGGCTCCTCTGCGCAAAGGGCTACGGATTAGCCCAGGTCCTCTACGGCGGCGATCGGCTCACCAAGCCGCTCATCCGCAACAACTCCGGGGATCTCGTGGAGTCCACGTGGGACGCAGCGCTCGACTTGATCGCCGGCAAGTGGAAGGAGTTGATCGCCGCCCACGGTCGTGACTCGGTAGCCATGTTCGGCTCGGGACAGTGGACGATTCCCGAGGGCTATGCGGCCCTCAAGTTCATGAAGGGCGGGGTCCGCACCAACAACATCGAGGCCAACGCCCGCTTCTGCATGGCCTCGGCGGTCGTTGGTTACTTGACCACCTTCGGCATCGACGAGCCAGCAGGCTGCTACGACGACCTGGACCTCACCGACACCTACTTCCTGTGGGGCTCGAACATGGCCGAGATGCATCCGATGCTGTTCAACCGGATGCTCCAGCGCCGCAATTCGGATCCGGACGTGCGGATCATCCATTTCACCACGTTGGGTACCATGACCGACGGCGGCGCGAGCGAGACGCACTTGTTCAAGCCGCACTCGGACCTCTATCTCGCCAACGCGATGGCCCACGTCCTGGTCAACGAGGGATTTGTCGACAAGAGCTTTGTCGCGAACCACGCGGTCTTCAAGCGAACCATTGACGCCGTCGACACGGATATCGATCTGGCCGCGTACACGGCGTTCCTCGATGACTACAGGCCTTCGGATGTAGCACCGGCGATCGGGATTGCGGCGGAGAACATCGTGCGCCTGGCGAGGATGTTCGGGGACCCGGACCGGAAGTGCATGTCCCTTTGGACCATGGGCGTGAACCAGCACACCCGCGGGACCCACATGAACCACCTGATTCACAACCTGCACCTCCTCACGGGCAAGATGGCCAAGCCTGGCAACGGCTCGTTCTCGTTGACCGGCCAGCCGAGCGCCTGCGGCACGTGCCGCGAGGTCGGGACGTTCACGCACAGGCTCCCGTCGGACCGCGTGGTGGCGAACGCCACCCACCGCGCGGAGGTCGAGGAGGTCTGGGGCGTTCCCGCAGGGACCATCCCCAGCCCGACGGACAGCCCGCTCACGCACTCCATGGCGATGTGGGACAAGGTCGCCAGTGGGTCCATCAAGTCGGTGTGGGTCAGCACCACCAACCCGATGCAGTCGGTCCCGAACCTCAAGAAGTACCGCGATCGAATCCTCGCGCGAGAGGACTCCTTCATCGTCGTGTCGGACGTGTATCCCACCGAGACGACCGAAATCGCTGACGTCGTGCTTCCGTCCGCTTGCTACGTCGAGAAGGAGGGGCTGTTCGGCAACTCGGAGCGTCGGACACAGCATTTCGCCAAGCTCGTGGAGCCTCCGGGCGAGGCGCGTTCCGACGCGTGGCAGTTCGTGCAAGTCGCGCGCAAGATGGGCTTCACGAGCCTGTTCCCCACGGATTGGGACACGCTCCTCGAGAAGTACCTCTTCGACGAGTACCGCAAGCTGACCCTGGGCACCAAGCACGACGTGGCGACGTGGGACCAGCTCGTGGCGAGTCGAGGGCTACGCTGGCCCGTGTACGACGGCCAGGAGACCAAGTGGCGGTTCAACGCCACCTACGATCGCAACGTCGGTCAGGCGGAGCCCGATGGAATCAAGTTCTATGGCCGGGCGGACGGCAAGGCGGTCATCTGGGCCCGGCCGTACGAGCCGCCGCCTGAGGTTCCGGACGTCACGTACCCCTTGTGGCTGTGCACCGGGCGCGTGCTCGAGCACTGGCATACGGGTACGATGACACGGCGAATTCCACAGCTTCACCGCGCCGTGCCCGAGGCGCTCTGTTACCTGAACGCCGGGGACGCATCGGACCTGGGCGTCGCGCCGGGAGACCAGGTCGTGATCGAGTCGAGGCGCGGCTCTCTCACCATGAAGGTCGGCGATTGCCGCTTCCGGCCACCCAAGGGCCTGGTCTACGTGCCATTCTTCGACGAGAACCACCTCATCAACGAGGTGGTGAACGAGGAGGTGGACCCGCTCTCCAAGCAGCCCGACTACAAGAAGTGCGCGGTCAGGCTGAAGAAGGCATGAGGAGGAAGACCATGTCTGCGACGCTTCGTTTCTTGCTTCCAGTCCTCCTCGTAACGGCACTCGTCGCCTGCGGCGGCGGTGGATCAAAGGTCACAGACGCTGGCCTGGCAGCCGATGCCCGGCCTACCGACGCCGCCACGGCACCTGATGCCGCGTCGACGCCCGACGCGGCGCAGGCACTCGATTCGGCGCCTGCCGACTCAGGGACTAGCGACGCGCTGGTGGCCGATGCCTTGCCGCCAGACGCTTTGCCCATGGACTCCGGTCCCTCGACAGACGCTGGCCTTCCAAGAACGGCATACCCAGGGGCGCCCCCCGTGATGAAGCACTCGCCGTATTCGTGTGTCAACGACTGCGCTTCGTGCCATTCCATTTCGGGCATGCCTGCCCCGCTAACGCCTCACCCCGAGCGGACCATGTGCCGGCAGTGCCATCTCCCGCAGCAAGACGTGCCGCCGTTCCGCGGGGTGAAGAACAGCTCGTCGCCGTAGGGTCTTTGCGATCCGCCGTCCTCACCCCCCCTGCCCCTGCGCCGATCGTCGGCTATCGACGATGCGGTTCAGCTCCTCTTCCCCGAGCCCACCCGACGGTGCGATGGTGAGCGCGGTCTCTCTTCCCGTCGAGAGCTCGCGGGCGCTGATGCGCACGAGCCCGTCGACGTCGACCATGAAGTCCAGCTCCACGCGGACGCTGCCGGCAGGTCCGGGGGGAAGGCCATCTAGGGTGAACTTGCCTAGGTGCTTGTTCTCCCGCACGTCCTTGGAGTCCCCCTGATAGACCTCGACCGACACGAAACGCTGGTCGGATCGAGACGTGGCGAAGGTCTTGGTCACCCGCGTCGGGACCGTGGTGTTGCGGGGGATGACCACCGAGAAACCGCTCTCTCCCACCCGGATGCCGAGGGACTGTGGGATCACGTCGAGGAGCACCACGTCGTCGAGATCACCCGAGAGGATTCCGCCATGGGACGCGGCGCCCAGGGCCACGATCTCGTCGGGGTTGGCCCCCTTGGACGGCTTTCGGCCGAAGATCCTCGCTACTTCTTCCTGAACTGCGGGCATGCGCGACATCCCACCGACCAGGAGGATCTCGTCGATGTCGGTCTCCTTGAGCGAGCTATCCTTGAGCGCAGCGAGGCAGGGTGGGGCGAGGCGTTCGAGGAGAGGTCGCGACAGCTCCTCGAGCTCGGCGCGGGACAGCGTGCGATCCAGGTGAAGCGGCTCACCCGACTGCGGCGTGGCGACGAAGGGGAGCCGGATGGACACGTGTGGCTCCTCGCTCAGCGCTTTCTTGGCCCGCTCGGCTTCTTCCTTCAGGCGGCCTAGGGCCATGGGATCAGTTGCCAGGTCGACGCGGTGCGTTTCACGAAACTCCTCGACGAGCCGTTCTACGATGCGGCGGTCGAAATCCTCACCGCCCAGGGCCGAATCGCCATTGACCGCGAGGACCTCGAAGAGCCCCTTGTCGATGCTCAGCACCGACACGTCGAACGTACCCCCGCCCAGGTCGAACACGACGAGGTTCTTCTTGCGCTTGTCCTTGTGGGCGCCATACGCCAGAGCGGCTGCGGTGGGCTCGTTCAGGATGCGGCGCACGTCGAGCCCAGCGATCCGTCCGGCGTCCTTGGTGGCCTGGCGCTGGGCGTCGTTGAAGTACGCAGGCACGGTGATGACTGCCTGGGTCACCGGCTCGCCCAGAGCGAGCTCCGCGATCCGGCGCATCCGCTCGAGC
>JACQUZ010000080.1 GCA_016210055.1 Deltaproteobacteria bacterium
AACTCGGACCGTCATGGCATGGCCTCCTTGGCCGAGTGTACGCAAGCGAGGGCGGCTCGGGGGGCGATTCAAAAGGGGGGTGCTAGGTCACTCAGTCGTACGGATCCCGCGCCACGCAATCGCAGTAACCCGCGGTCATGCAAGCGCTCGTCCTCGTGCAGCCGTCGCTGGTTAGGCACTCGCGCCAGTCCTCGCTCAGACGCATCGATCGAAGAGGTCGCCGCAGTAGCCGAAGGCGCAGTCTCCAAAGGAACCGTATTTCCAGTAGTCCTGGCGGCAAGTGTACCTCTGGCAATCGTCGTATACTTGCCGTAGCACTGTTTCCAAAGTGCTTGGCCGACATGACCCACTTGGTCGGTGTTCTTGTCCGCATCCATCGACTCCGAGCACGCGGCGAGCAGCTTGCGATCCCACCATCAAGCGAAGATCCCAAGTGACGTCTCGGCGAGCAACGCCACAGGAGCGGCCTCGGCCTTCAACCTGCGGTGAAGTCGCCGCGATCGCTCCTCGACGGCACGGACGCCGTGGTTGGCCTCACGATAGCGCCCGCTCCACGTGTAGCCGGTCTGACGGCTGATGCCGAACATCCCGCAAAGCTCGGCCATGTTCACGAGGCCACCCTCCGCTTCATTCCAGCGGCGCTCCCACTCCAATAGGAACTTCGTCCTCTCGAATCCGTCCCTTTCCAGGTCATGGGGCGACGGTCGCCGCACCCACTGACATGACTGTCAAGGATGTCCGTGGGCAAGTCACCGGGAGTGTCCAGCATGTCCGAAGGCCAAACTGTCACGGATGTGTGCGGGCTGTACCCGAACACGTGCACCTTTTTCGCTTGCCTATCGTCGGCAGCTTCACTAATATATGCCTAATCAAGATGACACGCCACCTTCCCAAGCAGCTCACGATCATGCTGCCCAACACCTGGGGTGGCCGCCGCAAGGGGGCAGGACGCAAGCCGACCGGCCCAAAGGCTTGCATCCCCCACAAGGCCCGCCCCTTCCACGCTCACAATCACCCTGTCCACGTCACGCTGCGCGTGCCCCGCGACCTGCCGAGCCTCCGCGAGTGGCGCGTGGCCAAGTCCCTAGGCACTGCATTGAAGGCGGCCGCAAGGGTCGCCCTCGCCGCCGACGAGGAGAAAGCGAAGGCCTTTCGCGTCGTGCACTTCTCCCTGCAACCGGACCACCTGCACCTCATCGTCGAGGCGGGTGACCGCGGCGCGCTCTCCCGCGGCATGCAGGGGCTCGCCATCCGTCTTGCGCGCGCTGTCAACGGAGAGCTGGGCCGCCGTGGCCGCGTCTTCGCGGACCGGTATCACGCGCGCCCCCTCAAGACACCGACGGAAGTACGCAATTGCCTCATCTACGTGCTCTCGAACTTCAAGAAGCACGTGGCGACGCCGCCACGAATAGACCCATGCAGCTCGGCTCCATGGTTCGCGGGCTTCCATGACCCACCCGAACCTCCACGGCGCGACGACCCTCCCGTGGTCCCTGGACGCACTTGGCTCTTGTCGACGGGCTGGCGCCGCCTTGGGCTCGTTCGAACATCGGAGCGCCCCCGTGGCACCCCACCTACCCGAGCCCCTTAAGAACCAATGAATTCGGCGCCCGCTTGGCCATCGCCAGGCCACGAGGGAACGCACGGGAGCCCAAATTTGTCACCGGCTGCCCCAAATGGGCCCACATGCAACCTGAGCGCTCGTGCCGTGTATTGGAAATATTTCAAGACCACCGCTGGGTCACCGCGGTCTGGTCCTTGCATAAGCGCTGCGCGGAGGTTCGGAATGCATGGATACGCCGGGTTTCGCGTGCTTCTCCTGCTTTCGGCAGCCGCCCTTCCCCTTCTCCCTCGGAGCGCAATTGGAGCGGAGGATGGGCTGCTCGTCGAGTCGCCCGTTCAGGGCGAGGTGGTAAGCGGACGCATGCGGGTGGTCGCGAGGTGTCCCAACGACCCTAGAGGCTGCTCCCGAGTTGAGATCGCCGTTGGCCAAGACAAGCTCTTCGTTCCTCTCCTTTCCCGAGAAGTTCCCGTGCTCGCCATGGAGATCGACGTCCCAAGAGGCGAGCTCCTGCGAGTCCGAGCGACCGACCACGCAGGCGCTTCGTACCAAAGCACGATTCGCTTCTTCCGCGATCACTCGTCGGACCTGATTGAGATTGACCGAGTCAATGGGCTAATCGTCGACGTGACGGACGACCGCATCCTCTATTGGACGGGGAACGATGCGACGGCTCCCGGCCGGCTTGTCGTGAAACACCGCGTGACGGGGGACGAGCTCGAGCTCCTCGACGGGGCCAGCTATACCTGGCCGGATCGCTACATGCCTAAGTCCATTGGCCATCGCCTGACTCCTGATGGCGCCTTCCTGATCAAGGACGGCATCTGGGAGCATCGTGCCGGAAGGACTCGCCTGCTTTCCCCTGGTGCTTCTTGGCTCATTGTCAAGGGTAACTACGCAGCTTGGGACGTTACCGAGCGGGATGAGGATGGTTTTTTCTCGGGCTACACCATTCATCTCTATGACTCGAGCTCGGGTAACCTCAATCGGCTTGCCGTCCCAGTGCACTATGGGTTCGACCTCTCCCCACATGGAGAGATCGCGTACGCCGCTCGGGACGGCAGCATCCGCGCGCTTCGCCCAGGCAGCGTGGAAGTGCGTCTCACAGAAGGATTGGGGGACCGAGGAATTGGATTCATGGACGATAGTCCCATTACCGATGGGGTCAATGTCTTGTTCAACCGCTCCCATGCATCTGGGGAGGAATTCAGCCTCGGGAGCATGCTCGCGGTCCACACCCCGGGCGGCGACGAGTTCCTCACAGCCACCACGGGGCTTAACCCCAACGAGTGGGGGTATCAAGCACGCGACGGATGGATCGCATTCCTGGACTACCGGCGTCAGGTGCACCTGCGTGCGCCCGACGCAGAAATCGTCCAGGTTACCAACCCACACCTAGGGTCGATGATGTCCCTCGAGATGCTGGCACCTAACGGCGAGCTTGCCTTCGACTGCGACTCGAGAGCTGGGTCAGCGAAGCTCCTCTACTCGGGTGGTTTGCTCCAGCGAATCGGCTCACCGGCCGGCCACTCGTTCTTCGTCAATGGGAGATGGCTCATTGCGCTTGGCCGCGTGCTTTACGCGCTCCCGGACGCGAGGCCCGCTCAACCGATCCTCGAATCCTGCGGCCTTGCACCGAGCGAGGGCAGCGATGCCCCTTTGCCCGCTCCGCCCAGCTCAACGAGTGGAGGCTGCGCCGTAAACGGAAGCCCAAGGGGCCGGGGCGATTGCCAATCGGAAATCGTTCTCATGGCGTTCGTCGTCGTCGCGCTTGCGATGAGCAGAAGGCCGCGCAGGCTTATCGTCCTTCTTCTGGTATTCCTTCCCCGCTCCTCGTGGGCAACGACTTCCATTGAAATCATCTCGCCGTCGCCGGGAGAGACAGTTGACGACACGGTTTACGTGCGCGCGCGTGTCAATTCGACCAGCCCTCTCTTCAAGGTCTGTAAGCGTTCAGCCCCTGGACCGGCACCTTGCGCCGAAAAGCTTGACTCTCCCGGCGGGAGGATCTTAATGCGGAGATCAGCCCCGAGGACAAAGACCGCC
>JACQUZ010000084.1 GCA_016210055.1 Deltaproteobacteria bacterium
CGACTTGATTGTAGAGGTGGACCATCCCCTGGGTGGCAAGGTCAAGCTGGTGGGCAACCCCATGAAGACCGAAGGCGTGCCCGAGGAGTTCCTGCCGCCGCCTACGCTGGGCCAGCATCAGCAGGCCGTAATGGCCGGACTCCTGGGCTACACGCCCGAGTACGTTTTGCAGATGCAACAGGAGTTCAGGAGGAATGCCGAGGAGCTGGAAGCGCACTTTATGCGCAAGTTGTAGCGCTCAAATCACTCTGACCTACATCTCAAATGGGAGCAAACGCGCTTTGGCAAGATGCACCACGACGGCGCTCATAATAAGATGATGGCCAGACAGAACAGCAACAGCATCGAGGAGAACAAGTCCGGTGAGTGAGTTCGCTAGCTGGCTGGCCCAAGCCGGCCTCAGTATCGAGCGAACCATCACCTGCCCCAACCGGGTCACCAGCTCGATCGTGGCCAGGGCCTCAGCTCAGTCTTGGTGAGATGATTTGGCTTTTTGTTCAGTCATCGCGACTTGAGGGCCAAGCTGCGGCTTCCGAGCCAAGTCCAGGTGGTTTGCTCGGCAAGCGGTTCCGTGGCTGCCCAACTCATATGCCTATTTCCGGCAAAAACTTAGCGCTCTACCTACGAAGCCCCGCAACTCGCCATCGTTGATGGGCTCGGTCTCCGACCCTTGATGATGGTATCTGCTCGCGTACTCGTTCAAGTCCTTTAGTTCCCGGATGGACAGGCCATCGAAGATCTGCTGTGCTGTCCCCACTCGTTGTTCGCAGCGGTCAATGAAATTACCAAGCCGGCACTCAGGCTCGAATTGCCCAGGACACGCCACGCGAAGGAACGCTTCCAGGTGCGGACGGATGGACCGAGCAACCTCACGCATGTCTCCTTTGCCCTCCGCACTGTAGCTGCGCAGCATGGCATGGCGGCGATCATGTTCCGTGATATAATCCTCGGCTATGTTCCATTCGCGCAATGTGGAGCCTGCGTCTTCGCGGACCATTTCTAGAGCTGCTCGCCGTTTGGAATCCGCCCACTCCGAAAGGCGGCACAAGAACGG
This sequence comes from Deltaproteobacteria bacterium, assembly GCA_016210055.1. Classification (GTDB taxonomy): domain Bacteria; phylum Myxococcota_A; class Polyangia; order Haliangiales; family SHYZ01; genus JACQUZ01. The sequence continues at coordinate 1,055 of JACQUZ010000084.1, forward strand.
CTTGTTGTGCGAGAGGACAATCACCTGGGCGGTGCGCTCGGCGAGCCGACGGATTTCCTGCACCGTTGCCCAAGTCCTATTGTTGTCCAAGCTGCAAATCGGGTCGTCGATCACTACGACCTTACTCGCCAAACTCGCGTCCTGGTCGAGCGACGCGAAGAAAAAGGCCAGGGCGAGGGTGTGGCGATCACCAGAGCTTAGGGTATTGCGAAATGCAGGTTCCCCTGATGCTGGGTCAGCTGGACCGATGGCCACCGGCGTGTTGTTGATCAGTGCGTTGTACCTACAAGTCGGGCCGCCTCTGGTGTCGGCATACCACATGCTGTCGAGCCGAAAGCCTGCGTTGAACTTCGCCAGATAGAGGTTGATGGCAGCCTGATATCCCGGAAAGACGGCAGCCCTGTGCTGCTCCAGCGCCACCTTGGCTTTTTCGCGCTCTGCTTCCGTATCCACTTTCGCTTCACGTTCGCGCAGGTAGTCGTCGCAAAGCGCAGATGTCTCCGGCACATGCCGGGCCTTCATGGCCTTGAGGCGGACGATGTCGTCAGATAGGACAGCTAAATCGGCCGCTGCGGCTCGCTCTTTCGCGACGCCGATTGCCTGGTTGGCCTCCAACAGATGCCGGTTGACTGCGGTAACCGTCTTACGGTGAGCCTCGTAGGCCGTGACAAGCGCTTGAGTATTTCCTGACAGCACCATGCATTCCAAGGGAGCAGCCTGCTTTGCGGTGAGCTGTGCAACGACGGCTTCCCTGGCAGATCTCCAGTCCCGGACGATCACCGCGGTGTCGACCGCGAATTCCGCGATTTCGCAGAAACGTGACCAGAATTGCCGTCGCTCAATGGCGACCCGCACGGCGCGCTCGAATCCAGGAGCCATGTCCTCTCCGTGCTCGCGATTGACCGCACCGAGTGTTTCTGACACCGTGCGCTTCAAAGCAGCGTATTCGTGGCTGAAATACTCACGATAGTGCTGGATCACGGGGGAGCCCTTAAGATCCTGTGCGCAGAAGGGACATGCTATGGCAACTGTGCCCGCTTGCCACTGCGACATCCGCTGCACCCCGTCGGCTACCCACTCTTCACCACCCCGACCCAGTCTGGATAGATGCTCTTGGACCTGCTTTAGCGTAGCTACTTCGAGGGCCGGTAGGTCTTGCTGGAGGACCCGTTCAATCGCAATGAGATCGAACTCGGGCAGATTGAGCAATTCGAAGGGCGAAGTCGTGCGTATCGCGTGTTGCTCCTTTGCCGCAGCCAGAGCGCGTTCCGCTTCCTGAATAGCTTGGTCAATGTCAAGCCGTGCAGGCAGTGCACAGAAGTCATCCACGGGGAATGGGCCTCTGTCCGCCGTCGGGATCGCACCCGCTTTGTCCCTCAAATTATGGTTGTGCCCCTCGATTCGATTTACGCATTCCAGGAGCTTCTTGTTCAACCCCACCGCCGTAGCACCGAGAACCATCTCGTGTAGATTCTGCCCGTGGTGTGTTTCAACAGCAAGACCGGAGCAAACGTTGTGGTCGACGAAAACGTCGTCGAAAACCGCCAAATCTGCCAGCGTACGATTCCAAGCACCGTTCTCAAAGACTGCCGGTGGCGGGCCACCGCCACACTCGATGACCACGTGCGGTGGATTTTGAGCAGCCAGGCGCCTTCGCTCCGCAATTGGCAGAGCATTGCCCGTCGCCAGCGAACGTAGGATGGCGGCAAGGGTGGTCTTGCCTCTGCCGTTCTCCGAATAGACTAGAGTAAGTGGCGCGAGGGGAATCTTGGCTGCGCTGCTTACAGAGTCGAACTGACCGATGTTCCGAAGTAGCAGAATGCGGTTGATCATGTGCATACCTGTTCACCTAAGCCGGCGGCCTTCAACGCCAAGGGTGGGTCCCAACAAAGTGCCCCGCCACGCCGTCGGCGTATCCTGTCCCACGCATGCTGACTTGACCGTATGTGCCTATCCGCGGCCTGCCTCTCCTACCAGGGCATGGAAAGCCGGGCGACGACGTCTCGTCGCGACAGCACCCTTGAACACAACTCCCAGCGGTCCTTGTTCGGGTTGATGGTTGTCTCATACCGCATCTGGAAAACATCACGCGCCTGTTTCCGGAGATGGATGTAGGCGTTCATCATCTCCTCCAGCTTCTCCTCGCTCTCGATCCAGTCATCCTCGATAGTATCAGGCAAGCCGCCAAAGATGTCGAAACGGTCCTTCATGCGACGGGACAGCACTTTGTAGACCTTCTCATCCTGAGTGTTGTGATATACCAGATTGAGCATGTCCACACTGCGTCGTGCCTGTCCAAAGCGTTTGATTCGCCCCAGCCGTTGCTCAAGCCGCGACGGGTTCCAAGGCAAGTCAACGTTGATAAGTGTACCCAGGGTCTGCAAGTTCAGTCCTTCGCAGGCCGCATCCGTGGCTACCACCAGGCGGACCTGCCGTTTCTTCACCGCGCCCTTGATGTCCTCGCGCTCCGCAGAAGCGAAGTCGGTCCCGCGAAACAGGCCACTCTTTCCCGCGCCGGCGTAGACCGCGACGGGTTCGCCGGTCAGGGTCTTCGCGAGGTCGGCGCCCAATGAGTAGGCCGTATCAAAGTACTGACTGAATACGATGCATCCGTGCTCTAGCCATGTTCTCCCTTCGGTGCGGTGTTCGGTGAGAAAGTAGCTGACCGCGCCCACCTTCGGGTCGCGCGCTTCCGGACGCGACAGCTCGTTCACGACGGCGTGCAGGTGCCCAGCCTCTTCCGGCGTAAGCCCGCTAAGCGTATCTGCAATAAGTTTTGCCGCCTCCTCATCCTCGAAGACCTGCCTCTTGAGCATCTTCTCAGCCGTCGAGCGACCCGAGGCAAAGCTGGAGCAAATGCGCTGGAGGAGGAGAGTCTTCATGAATCCCGCCGCTTTGGTGCGTTTCTGCAAGGCAGCCGTGAAGGCCTCAGCGCTTTGATAGGCTAGGTCGAAGGGGTCGTTGGTTAGCAAGCCTAGGCCGCTGAACACAACGCCTCGGTACGCCGTCGGCGGCGCATTTGGATCGGGGTGGACTTCAACGCCGACCCTCTCCAGTAAACCCGCATCTTCCAACGTCTGGCGACGGCGGAGGACCGTATGGCGAACGACCGGGTTGTGTTCCCGGAGATACCCCGGAGCCAGCACTTGCGCAACCGACTGCTGCTCCAAGAACCCCAATGAGCCAAAGCCGCGGTCCGTAAAAAAGGCGCTATCTGGAAGCCCCAAATGCAGGCGCAGCGTCGCAAACAGCGCTTCCTCGCCAGCCGGGGGTAAGGGATTGCGAAGCCACTCCCAGCCATCCCGTTCGTCTACGGGCAACTCGTCTCCTTTCACTACCGGCAGCGCCTTTTCCCAGTCGGCCCAGCGAGAAGCGAACAACTCGCGCCCGAGCACATGGTCCGCGCCGGCGTTGAGTATGCGGAGCAGGTCCCACAATTCGTAGACCTCGGTCTGAATGGGCGTCGCCGTGCCCAGGAGCATGTTCTTCGTGCGCGGCCCGATGCGCACCATGAAATCGAGGAGATTGTTTGCCTCGCCCTTCCTCTCGCCCATACCGCCACGGCGGCGTGCCCTGTGGGCCTCATCCAAGACTACAGTGCCGTACCTGTGTTGTAGCAAGTGTTCGCGTTCTTCCGAGGCGTGGAAGATCAAGCCGGTCGAAACAATGCCGATGCGGCAGGGGCAGCGGACGATGTCTTCGGGTCCTCGAGTCCAAATGAGGTGACCCTTTTGGTCGGTCCACACTTTCTTGGCGGACGACCAAACGGCGCTAGGTATACCCAGCTTGTCCGCCAGTTCCACCTGCCATTGGAATGTCAGCGTGGAAGGACATAGGATTAGCACCGGGCCATCGTCCAGAAGCGCCGAAAGCATGGCGCTCGCCGCCAGGGACAGCGTCTTGCCTATGCCGACCTCGTCCGCCAGCAACAGCCGCGCCTTGCCATAGGCCTCTCGGTGTCGCAGGAACATGGTTACGAACGACCGTTGCCATGGTTGGAGTTGTTCGCCACCCCGGTAGATTGGCGTCTCCGCAAACGCAGCGGCGGCCAGGTCTCCAGTGCCAGTCTCTTCCAAGGAGACCTCGACGCGTTTGGCGACTCGCCCGATCTCCTCTACGATGGCGTCAGGCAGGGGGTAAGCGTCCTTCCACAGCGCCTCGAACTCTTCCTCGACCCACGCGACGCCCTCGGGCGATGGGTCCTCCCACAGAATCTCGTAGTTCTGGGCAAATGCGCTCCGGGTCTCGTTGATGGAGCCGAGAAAACAGGTCTTCGAGCCGTCTGCGGCCTCGATAACGCCGGCCTTGCCGTGAATGAAGACGCGGTCCCTGGGCACCACCCGAATCTCCACCCGTCCGCTCGTCAACAGTGCGTGAAGGCGGCGGTAGCGGTCCCGCTGTAGCAGTGCCTCGACCTCCGGGAGCGCCTCGTTCCAGCGTTCCTTGAGCGCAGTCTCGCGAGCGTGCTTCGACACCGCAACGTCCGCTGCGTCCAGTTCGCTGTTGCAGACGATCTGGACCTTCGGAATGGCGTCTATCTCCTCACCGACCAGCTCGAAGATGGAGCTGCGAAAGTACCCTGCGATGCGCCTGTACGATTTGGCGTCCCTGAGCTTCACGCTCAGGAAGGCATGGTCGAGGCGCTGGCGCCGTGAGGAGAAACGGCGAATCGCGTACATGCTGTCCCTACCGCTATCCCAGGGCCTGGTTCTTCACCAGCTCTCGCAAGACCCGCGCGGCACTGGCCTCTTCCGGACGCATCTCATCCAGCCGCTTCGCCAGGTAGTCAGCCAAGCCCACAATCAGTTCGCGCTGCGTGCCATCCCCGTAGTAGTTGGCCAGGTTGAGCCTCAAGTGGGCCAAAACCTCTGTGCCATCAATGTTCCTTTGTAGCTCCATCACTGCGTAAAGCGCGGCGCGCAAGGGAGAGACGGTCCCGCGCTCGGGTCCAGCGAACTCCGAGGCTTCCCCCATCTCGGAACGGGCGAACTCCTCTGCGCTCTTGAGCCGCGCCTTGTTGGCCCTCCTGTCTCCCATCATGACTTGGAAGTCACCTACCTTGAAGGCCTTGGCGAAGTTCTGGTAGTTGTCCAACGTCTTCGCTCCACGCGCCTCCATGTCAAGCATCTTCAGATAGAAGCGTTCCGCGCCGGTAAGTTTGTCCCAGTGCACCTTGGCGATACCCTGGGGCACCAGGCACTGGTTGGCGGTGTCCACTGCGAACGCGATAAGCCCATCCACAAAAGTGGTCTCCCCTTTGACGCGGGGACGGATGGCCTCAACAGTCATATCCCGGCCATCAATGATCGCGTAGCGTGTGAGCGCACGGAGCGCCGCTGCGTAGCCAGCCATCTGGATGTCAGCGTCCTCGAACACGTTCTCGTCGCGGTACAAGCCCTTGGCCTCCTGGTTGAGCCCGCTTAGCGCACCCACTTGGCTTTCAACCTCTTCTTGCACCTCCCAAGCAAGGTCGTCGCGAGTGGTCTTGAGCAGGCACTGCCGCTTCCGACAGACGAGCAGCACCGTGCCCTTGACATGAGACCCCTCGCGAAGGGCGCTGTCGGTCTCCGTGACGACATACCATGCAGCAGTTACCTGGAGACCGGAAGCCCACACGATGTTAGCCATATCTGCCCATATGGAGCCAGACTGGTGGGTGAACATGATAACCTGGATGCCGTTGTCCGGCATGCACTCGGTCATGCGCTTGTACGCCGCCACCATCCCGCGACGGAAGCCCTCATCCTCCCCTTTGATGGCTAGCGAGCGCCGGCTGTCCCATACCCAATCGGCGAACTCCGGCGGCGGGTTTTTGCGCAGCCAAGCGATGAAGAAGTCGAGGATCTCCTCGTATTTCACTGCGTCGCCGTAGGGCGGGTCGGTGACATACACATCGTGCAGGCCATACACTTCTGTGGCTGATCGCGAACTTAGCTCAGTTGTGCCTTTCACAAAACAGTGAGAGAACCTATCCCTGAAGTAACGACTGCCATACGTAAAGCTCTGGCAGGCATGGTTGAAGATCGTATTCAGCGCCTGATTGTCAAAGGTTTCAACGACATACTCTCTACCTGGGTGCCACCGACTCAGCTTTGAGTTGCAGTTCAGCAGCGTCGTTAGGCCCAAGGCTGTGTGTGCAGCCAGGCTACTTCGAACCAATGCACCAACCATTAGCTGTCGCCCGTTGAATACGTGGTGCCAGTGCGTCCAACCTCTTGCTCTGATGAGGTCAAGGCCTTGATAGCGTGGTGGCCCACCTACCTCAATCCGCATGTCCGGAACCCAGCCGTTCGCTTGCCAGTCGGCCAGGTGCTGTCCCACAAACCCCTCGACAATCCGCTCCCGTCCCAAATCCTCATCCGCCACAGTGCGAAACTCGTACTTCTCAGCCCTACCTTCGGAGTTCATTACCATCCATTGCACACAGTACAGTCGCTCTTGGAACACATCATCCGGACGAGGCTTGAATTCGTGTTTCTCCCACGGCCGCAATCTGTTATCGACTGTTCCGTCGGGCCTTAGGTAGTCGCCACGTAGCGTCGAGATTTTGGTCTTGTATTCCACTTTACCGATGCGGTGGGTCATGTAGGCTTCGCCGAATCTGCCGTCTCTCCGCAACGTGCCTTCCTCCGCCACCTTCATTTCTGCATCACTAGCGTTGGTACGGATTTGAATGTCGTATCGTTGGCCAACAGGATCGGGAACCAGTTCAACAAACGCCTTTCGGTTCGTGCTGACAATCAAGTTAGGCAAGAGCGGCACCATCCACCCTGTCTGTGGGCAACGGGCCTCTACGCAATACAGGAAGACCCTCCCAGACCAGCCATGGCCATCACTTTCGACGCCGAGTCTGTCAATCTCGGCTTGTACCCGGCTCGCCAGCGTCTTCTGCTCTCCAGCCAACTTATCTCGCTCCTCCTCGGAACCGCCGACTATCTTGAAGGCGCCCCAGGTGAGCATGGCGGCCACCGGATTGAGGTCGGAGGCGTAGACATCGCAGCCCAGTCTCGCCGCCTCGAAGGTAATTTGTCCCGAGCCGCAGAAAGTATCGGCCACTCGTGGCCGGTGGCCAAAGCGCATGATCCCCAACTGCTCTACCAGTTCAGGAAACGAATGAGCGGATGTGCCCAGATGCTCGTTGACGGCCTTCCAGATGTGGTCATGGACCGTACCCATGACCTCCTCAGCACGCCGAGCCCGGTCTACGCGCTCCCTGTAGGGCACCTTCGGCAGCAACTCCGCCTCGAGCCGGCGGCGCTCAAGCTGAGTGGTGTCCTCGCGCCAGGACACCTTGATACCGTGGTAATCTGGCCTGGTCCAGTCTACCGGTGCGGAGATTGGCAAGACGCCTTCAGGGTCCGCCGTGAAGTAGTCCGCGATGCGGGCGATGGAGAGCGTGGCGAGAATGTCCTTCGGCCTGGGGCGGCGCGGCCAGCGGGCCACGATGGATTCGTCGTCCATGCTCATCAGCTTCTCGAAGATCTCGAGGTCGCGGGCTGGCTTGCCAGTGACCGGAAGCAGGCAACCAAGCACACAGGCCCTGGCAAGAATCAACGGTTTGCGGCCTTTCCAGAAACTGCCAAGAGCGGTGAGGGTCTGTCCGGACCCAGCCATGCGCTCCTTGAATACCTCCGCCGAAAGCTTCTGGACCGGCAGCAACCGTTCGATGAGCGCCGGAGCGTCCTTAAGGGAGAACGGGGTGACAGTGGCACTCATTCCAGGTCCCTAAAGAGAGGCAGGCGGAAAAGGTCCTCTTGCACCGGGCGCGGCTTGCGCCCAAGCGGCTTGTCACCGTCAGAGAGGGCGTGGAAAAGGGCACGCCGCCAGCCGCGCTGCGTGTCCTCGGGCAGGCCGGCTTCCGCCACCGTCATGGAGAAGAGCCACCAGCGCTCCTCCGGTCGGAGCGCCGCCCACTTGCCGCAGATCACCGGCAGTTGTTCGTCGCTGGCCGTCTCAGCAGCCCACGCCAGCACACATAGCTCCTTGCCCAGCAAGCGGTCCACGAGGTTCGTACCCGTGTGCCAGCGGCTTGTGAGCACCTTGGCCGCCTTGAGGCGGCCGTTGAACTCTCGCCGGGTGATATCTGCGATGCCGGACCAGACCGACCTTCTCAGCACAACTCGCTCCTCGTCCCGAGGGACGCCCCCTTCCAGGCCCCGGTAGCCGTAGTCCTCGACGATCACTACCGGGTCGTTGCGCCCGGCAGGTATCTCAACCCTGAAGATGTGCGCACCGGGCCTGTCCGGAGCGCCGAAACCCACCGTCGCGGCCCTGGCAATCACTGCTCAACATCTCCAATCTGAAGCTCGATGCCGAGCTTGGCCGCGAAGTCTTTGAGGTCGTGGCCGGAGAGGAAATGGGCCTTGCGGAAAGTCATAGTTACCGGCGTCTCTGGCTTGAACTTCTCCGACACCTTGACCAGCATCTCCTCGATAAAGGGTGCGTCCACGGCAATGTCACCCACGCTTACGCCGATCACCTGGCTGCCCTGCCCCACCGTCAGCACGACGCCCTCGAACGTCACGGACTTCTGCGCTGCCTGCTTCAGCCCTTCGAAGGTCCTGGCGCACGAGTCGAGCTTCCGCCCGGCGCGCGAGACAAGATGGCCAGGCTTCACTTCGTCAATCTGAACGCCCTTTTTGCCTTTTGCCGCAAAGCGGAACTCGGCCTTGGTCTCAAGACCATCAGCAGAAGCGAAGGCGCGCATCAGCACGTCGCCATCTCCGATAACGATCGGGCCAGCATAGGGCGTGCCATCGCGTGGCTCGCTGCCATCCAGCGTGTATTTGATTTCGCCTTTCGGCGCCGCAAACAGTTCCACGGAGCGCCTACCCTCTTTCTCCGAGAGGAAGTTGCGCAGGACAAGCTTGTTTGGCCAGACCACCGGCTCTCCAGTCTCGTACTGACCGGATGGGTCACACACCAGGATGCTTACGTGCAATGCTGAAGTGGTGAACTGGTTATCCTTCAGTTGTGGGCTCGACTCGGAGACGGGACCATCCTCCGCATAGTGGATGCGGGGAGCCGGCCCGGCGTGCTGCGGGTTCACCCGCAAGCGCACCTTCCCCTCATCGCCAAGCTCAGCCTCAGCAATGACCTGCGCCGACGTGCGCTTCTTTAGTGGCTTCTTCGTGACGTAGCCGTTGCCGAGGTCTTCCCACAGGCCCCGGTTGCAGGCGATAGCCTTCAATGTGTCGAGGCTCCTCGGTGTAAGCCACGGCATGCCAGCCTGCTCCGCGTAGCGGTCGGCCACGTCGGACCAGCGGGCCTGGTCCTGGTTTCCGGGCCAGAGCAAGTCCTCTGCCTTATCCCGGATGGCGTCGAAATCCTTCTCCACATCGAGATAGAGCTTTATCGGGTGGGATATGAGCGTCTTCTCTATCTGCTCCTCACCGTTGAAAGGCTTTGTGGTATCCCGTGTCATATCCAACGGCTTCGACGCAAGCTGCGGTGATCTGCCAGGGCGGTGAATTGGAAAGAGCAGTTTGTCAAACAGGCTGAGGATTGTGGAGTTGAAGTCCTGCTCGTAGTTCTGTTGCCTGCGTTCCAGTTCCTCGCGCTGGGGATGGGTCTTCGGGATGCGACCTTCCGCTTTCTGCGCTGCAAAGAACTGTCGTGCGGCCTTCTCCACGCTACCCATGGCCGTCTTGTCGCCGGTCAGCACGCAGAGGTTGTTCTTTTGACTCAAGCCCTCGAAGAACTTCTGCACTTCATCAGGTGGCACCTTGGAGTCGGGGCTGACAACGACCAGTACACGCCCCTTCCGGACACGGTCAGCCACGTCCCCTAAATTGGGCAACGGCAACACGTCGTCATAGCACGATTTCCGCGATACCTTAGAACATCTCCTTGAGCCGATCTTGTATCAACTCATCCACCTGGTTCGGCGGCGCGTCGCGGGCCAGGCCTTCCAGCAGCTTGGTGAGGTTCTCCTGTCGGTCAAAGTAGTAGCGTCCTTCGGGAGTATGATGGATGTACCAGGCTATCCCATCCAACTGCTCGAAGGCCGCGATGAACTCCGATGGCTCGCGCAACGGCGACACAAGGCATCCGACCATTTCTTCCCGTGTAAGACCTTTCACCGCGTTGACGGCGGTGGAAAGGCTGGCCGTGAACAGCAAAGACCCGACCTGCGTGGCGGCCTCTTTGCCGGTTTGCAGGTCTATGACCTGCGCGTGGGCAGATTGTTGGGCATCCCAGAGGTCCTTGGCGATAACATCGCGCATCCCGGATATTTCGGTCAGCTTATCCCGCACCTCAGCAATGCCGAGGTCGAAGTGTTGCGGGCCGATGAGAAACACATCGTTTGCCGGGCGCTCCCACACTGACTTGAGCAAGCGCGAGGCCAGTTCGATCAGCCCACGAGTCTGTTTGAATTGCTCGTTCTCTTTGAAGAGCGCGATCACGTTCTTGAGCAAGGGATGGAAGGGGTAGGTCGCGGCGATTTCATCGGAGATGGCCTCGGCTCCCCGGCTAACAGTCTTGGCTTTGGCAGCCTCTGCCAGCTTGCGCCCGAAAGCGTCAGCAACGTCGGCAATCTCAGCCTTGTCGGGGAGCGATTTGAAGAGGCGCTTCCGCAGGATTTCATAGATCTCGTTGGCCGCGAGGTCCACCGGCGTGATATTCCGCTCTTGGCGGCCTAGCTCTGCGCGGGCATCCTCCAGGGCACGGTTGATTAGCTTGGCACCGGTCTCATAGGCGGCAGCCAGATCGGAGACTACCGCGCATACGTTCCTCTTCTTGCCCGCAGCGGTCAGCAGGTTGGCAAACGCTCGCGTGGCGATGTCGGCAACCGTGCCATTGCCCACCTTCTGGGTATCCAGATAGTGAAAATAGGGCGGCATCTCGTCGAGCAAGATGAGGATTGGTGAGTCCCCATCGAAGAGCTTGAGCCAATCTCGCTCGTCAGGCGCCTTGGGACCGCCCGTCCAGAACCCCCTGAATTGCTCGCCCTTGCCGAGTTGGTTGGCGATCTCGCCCCAGAAGAAATGGTCGGGATTGTTGCGACCGTTAAATGCGGCTATGTCTGCGCTCACGAAAGCATCTGAATGCGCCACGCCCGCACAGTGCCTCGCCCGAAGCGATGGGTGCTTCGCCAGGAGACCGAATCCTACCAACAGGTGGGTCTTGCCCCCTCCCATCGCTTGTTTGAGGTGGAAGACCGCCTGGGATGACGCTCCAGCGAGCCGCGCGATGCCCTCGGTCATAAGGTCCTGCATGCCGTGAGTGATGTGCGTCTTCTCAAAGAATGCGCTCCCGTTCCCTTCGGCGGTAATTAGCTGGTCGAGTTGTTCAACCTGGTCGCTGAGCTTGATCGAAAGTGCGTTGGGCTGGAGTTGGCACGCATCCCGCACTGTCTTCATCTGTACTCCTCTCTTTGGCCAATCCGCAAGCAAGCGGGCAACGCCTGTCTGGCCACAATCCAGGAAGGCGCCGAGAGATCATCCCGGGACATCCTGACGAAGAGCTAATCAGCGCTAAAGGGACGACGTCCCGCTGACACTGGTGATTTTGCATCTTTTGGCAGCACGCCGCAAGGCATCACCTGTCGGTGGTTGGCGGATCGGATGCGAGCCTATCGGCCCCGCCTAGCCCTCAACTGCTACCGCCAAGGGGGACCTGTCATCGGGCGCTGGAGCAGGAAACACGAAGGGAACGATTTAGCGTTCGGTTCCGGAGCCCTCACTTCAGCGGCGCGCCGCGTGCCACGCCTCTTTCGTTCCAGCAGCAAGCGGCGCCCGAGAGTTGCCGATGCCACGGGTGGTTACGCTGATTCAACACCGCTGGCCAGGGCGTTAGACACGGATTCTCTGTCACCCTCTTTCCAGGCGTCGACAAGCAGCTTCCCCTTTTCGGTAACCCCGACTTCGTAGAGGACGAGGGGGCCGTTCTGCATAAGGAGCCGAAAGGCGGCTAGGTCGGCTGCGATAAGACGACTGAACCGAAGGACGCCATCACCCGAAACCGCGAGTTCTCCGGGCCTCAGCTTCTCGAGAAACAGCAAGTCATCCACGGCATGCTTGTCGAACGCCTGGTTCAGCGCAACAAGAATCCCCTTCCAACTGTAGATGGCTTCGCGCGAAATGACGCCCCTATGGAATAGTGCGTGACATGTTGGACATAGCGCGAGGAGGTTTGTCTGCTCGTCTGGCCCACCCTCGGACACCCGGACCATATGATGCAGATCGATGGCCAGGATCGTCCGACATGTCGGTACACCGCACCGGAATCCGGCTTCGGTGAGGACCGCCATCTTTACCTCAGGGCGTAGCTTCCTTCTCTTGGCCGACATAGCCTACCTTCTTGACCCAGGCCGCCCAAGCCTGCGTTTCAACTGCACCGGCTCACGGTGGCACCAACGGGTCTAGCTAGGTGCCGAGAGCTCCGACACAGCATCGGGATCTGGGTCGGACCGATCCGACGTCACGAGACCGTCCAGGAGTCGCTTCTTCAGGTACGATTGCAACGTAGCTGTTGAGCCAGACTCAATCGCCTCCAGGACAGTCCGAACTTCTTCCGAGATTTTATTCGGAGGAAACCACCGTTGGGGGGCTTGCCGCCACGCATCGCTTCCAACTCAGGCCCCTTGCGGATCAACTGAGGAATGAATGGGAGCGGCGATTTGGCCGGCACCCGCTCCCGCCGGGCCGCGAGGAAGTGGTTATGCGCCGGTCGGCTCCAACCGCGGTCCCGCAGCAAGCATCTACTTGTCGGGTCTCCAGTAGTACTCGTATCCAGGTGGTGCCGCCGGTTTCGGGGGACGTGGCGTTTCGGGAAGCTTCGGGAGCTTTGGCAACTCCGCGAGCTTTGGAAGGCTAGGCAGTTTCGGTAACCCCGACGGCTTCCTGCGAAGCTTCCAACTCATATCATCACCTCTGGCCCAGATGATACCACACCTGACATGCTGGCACGTTTACATGGTCCGGATCACCAACTGATGGTCCTGCGAAGTGCGTCGAAATGCGGCGCGTTGTGAACGGGATTCTTCTTGAGTACCAAGTAGTTCCTGTACTGGAAGTTCGGCGCGGCATCAAGAAGAGCTACCAGCTTCTCGTAGGCATCGCCGCACGAAGAGGAATGACACACTTTCCTCCACCACTGGGACACCTAAGGAGAGGCCCACCAAGCGCCCTTCCACGAACTGACGGCGGGACTTGTAGCCCACGGGACCTCCCTTGCCTGTAAATCTTCAGCGAAGTGCTAGCACGCCTAAAGTCTCGGTAATCCAATTCGCGCCCCGTCTGTGTCCCGCGGAGCAGGCTGACCCAGCCTGGTCGAGCGGATGGGGATCACAAGTAACGTCAATACCCCCCAGGATCCCTCCGGGCTTGATCCCGTCAGCGGCAACCTGTACGTCGTAGAGTTTTCACAATCGTTTCGGGGGTTCAACCCCTCTCCACGTTAACCACATGTCAACTACTTCCTCTCGGTGCATGTAAGGGCAGATTGTTCAATGAG
>JACQUZ010000083.1 GCA_016210055.1 Deltaproteobacteria bacterium
GTTCCATCGGGTGATCCGCCGTAGCCTGCAAGGGCGCCGCTCACCACTTGTCCGGCGGGGCCGGTACCTCGGCGACCGAAACCAGGCCGTGGCGGCGCCAGCCCGTCGTGATGAGCCACAGCCGCGCAGGCCACACCGGTCCCTCCGGCGGCGGGCGCGCGCTGGAGGCGCCGCGCCAGCCGTCGAAGAAAGCCGCAGATGAGCACGGATCCAGCCAGTCGCGCGGGTAGGTCGCGTGCTCCTGGGCAGCATGGTGACGCGCGTTATTGAGGACGTACGCGAGGCAATGCCTGACCTCGCGTGGCGTGCGCAAGAGCCGCGCGTGGTAGCGATCGGCGAAGACGCGCCCACGCTTGCGCCGGGCCACGCCTAGTCGTTTCGCCACGCGGATGGCCAGCCCCTGCATGCCACGGCAGAGCGCGGCGGTGCGCTCGACCTCGACCAGGAGGTGGACATGCGTCGCTTGTACGGAGTAGTGGATCACGCGCAGCTCGCCGCGCCCGCCGGCGCGCGCGGCCAAGAGGGCGCCGCGGACCGCCTGGTACTGCCGCTCGCCGCGCAGGTTGCCGGAGCCCGGCCGGAAGCGGAGGGTCACATGCACGGCCGACCTGGTGGCGAAGCCCTCGCGGCGCCGATGGGGCACACCCACCCGCCGGCCGCTCGGCTTACGGCCTGCGCCCTCGCGCCTCCCACCCCAGGTGCGAGGGGCAAGCTCGAGCTGGGCAGGCATGCTTGGGCGAGATCTGCGTCGGGGAGTTGTCATTTCTTGATTGGGGCAACTATAGCAGGGCGCTCTGACATCCGGCGGCCGAGGGTGCCACGGTCCGATCCGGTACAGACCGCACACATCCTTGACACATCTGCCCTCGGACATCGTTGACACTCCCGCGCGGTTGCCCACGGACATCCTGGACATTCGTCGCTGAGGCATCTGTCCCTGGTCGGTCGGAGTGGCGAACGCGGAAGTCACGGCAAGTGAGGAAGCGGCCGAACCCGACGACGCGGGGTTGGCTGACAAGACATCCTGGCGATGGAGCTCAAGGTGTGGTGCGAAGGTGAGAGGGATCCCAAGGGTTGACGGGCTCGTCCAGCTCGACGGCTACCTGGCCGGGCTAGGTCTCGACACGGGCTGGCTGGTGATCTTCGATCGCCGCTCTGGTCAGCCGCCCATCAGCGAGCGCACGACTACGGAGAACGCCGTGACGCGGGCGTAGCATGGCGTTCAAAGGCATGCTCGCCCGTTTTTGGGCGGGGGCCGAATCGCGGCACCTCCCGCGCCGCGAATTCAACTGCCGCTTCATGGGCAAGAGCGACTGCGAGCTCACAAGCTGTTGCAGCAACTGGTTTCCATGGGCGCAAGAAGCCCGACCATTCGTTCCTGGCGTCGAATGCTCTGCCGGCCCATGAAGCCTTGCGCCTCCTTGACAAGCGCAGCGCCCTTTTCTCCTCCAAGGATACCTCCCTGTCGGTAGCGAGCGCATGCGGCGTGCAAGCCCATGTCGACCCGGTCGAGCTTCTCGGCGGCGCTCTCGTACAAGGCGGCGTGCTCCTCGCCAGGATGACGCACCCACGCGATGCCTGCACGGATCAACGCGGCGAGGGCGCTCGACCATGGCATGCGCTCCTTATCGAGCCGCGTAGCATCGCGCGCCGCTTCCCCCAACAAGCGCTCTCGCTCCCTCCCGGACGCGCCCAACGCCAGAGCCAACGCCGCCCGCGCGCGCAGATCGTACATGACCACGCGCACAACCTGAACGCGCAAGAGAAACGCACCCTTCAGTGGCCGCCACTGCTCCTGGATACGTCGATACGCCGCTTCGGGACGCTCCGCGTAGAGGTCCACGGAAACGCGCGAAACAAGGGCAAAGTAATGCTGGACGTGGAACCCTCGCGTGGTCCAGCTTTGCAGCCCATTCTCGACCGCCTCCAATGCCGCAAGCGGTTCGTCTCTCGCAAGG
Source organism: Deltaproteobacteria bacterium (assembly GCA_016210055.1). Lineage (GTDB taxonomy): Bacteria > Myxococcota_A > Polyangia > Haliangiales > SHYZ01 > JACQUZ01. The sequence goes on from JACQUZ010000083.1 coordinate 1,959, forward strand.
AACAGGAAAGGGAGGGCCGCCACGCGCAGGGTCGTTGCGCCATAGAGGTCGTTGTGGGTCTCCGACTCGTGAATGAAACGGGGCAGTCGCTCAGCCAGCGATTGGAAGTCGCCGAGATATTGCAGGGCGCGACAGCTCCAAACTCGGGCGGACATCAGCTCATTGGCAACCCCGGAGCACTGCTCGGACAGCATGTTCTCGGCACGGTGACAGGTCTCCGCGGCCTCGCGGAAACGCCCCCACAGAAAGGCTGCCTGCCCCCGAGCAGCCAACATGAACGCGAACGCATGGGGATTGGAGACTCGCCGCGCCAGAGCCTCCGCCTGATCCAGGAGCACGGTGGCTTGCCGCATGGTGGGTCTTCCGGGCGATGACTGATAACCTGCCTCAAGGACCAGGGCGCGAGCCAACCGATACGGCTCCCCCGCCTTCAACGCCAGGAGAAGCCCAAGCGAGTTGAATGTATTGCCACGGAGGTGATCGACAATCGCTAGGCTCATGCCCACGTGAAAACAGACGTCGATCCGCACGAGATCTTTTGGAGGAACCAGGCTCTCATCCCGCTCGCGAAATCGTCCCCCTCGAAGCGACAGGCGCAGCCGACCCAAGAGAACGCTCCAAATTGCCTGCCCCCTAGTCTCCGGATAGCGAATGTTCTGCGCCGCGAGAACATCTCGTAACACGGTGAGTCCGTCGTCGATATGCCCGGTCAATAGGAGCTGCTGCGCCGCCCGACGCCGCAGGTCCAGCTCCTCCGCCGCTGCTCTGCCCCGCGCCGCCAGCAGGTACGCTTCGGCGGCCTCCACGCCATAACCCGCACGGGCCAAGGCATCCGCCAGGCACGCCCGCAGGTTGTGCACGTCGGGTGCGTCCGCAGGTCGAAGATCGAGCGCAAGCCGGTAAAGGCGGGCCGCTCGGTCAAAAGCGAGGGCCTCGCTTGCTTGGTGGGCCGCGCTCACCGCGTGGCTTGCGGCCAGGTCCAACACCCCGGCCGCCTTGTAGTGCATGGCCAACGACTCGGAATCCGCACGGCCATGAGCTGCAAGCGCCCGCGCGATGTCCCCATGGCATGCGCGAACTTGCTCCTCGGAAAGTCCTTCCGCGACAGTGTTCCGTACCCGGTCGTGGAACGTTTCGACCTTTCGGCCAAGTCCACTCCCCTGGGTGCGCACGAGGTTCATCACCCGCAGCTCCGCAACCACCCGGTCCAGCACGTGGGGCAAGATGGAGCCCGCAATGGAGATGACGCCCAGCTCCAATGGCTCGCCAGCAATAGTCACGAGCGCGAGCACCTTGCGAGCCGCCTCCTCGAGCCCAGCCATGCGCAGTGCGATGACGTCCTCCAGGCGCAATGCGTTTCCACCCGTGGACAGAGCCTGTCTCGCCAGCTCATCGATGAAGAGGGGGTGCCCGCCCGCGTCCTCGGCGATGCTCAGGGCGCGCTCCGTAGCATCGCCGCAGTGACCCGCACGCTCCAAAAGCACGGCCGCAAGGTCGCGGGCGTCCTGGGGCGAAAGCGGCGAAAGCACGACATGCCGGTGGTCACCGGGGAGTCGCCGCACGCGCTCAGCAAATGGCTCGCCCGGAGCTCGAAGCTCCCGCCATGTCGTCACCAAGAGCAACCCCGGTGCCTCCGGCGGGCGAATGAGCTCCGATAGCATGGTCAGGCTGTCCTCATCAGCCCACTGGAAATCATCGATGACGAGGACAACTCGGTGCCGCTCCGTCAGGCGCAGAAACAGCTCACGAAATGCGTCAAAGATCCGTGTCCTCAGCTCCTGCGGGTCGGCGATTTCCGGGGTCGGCATCGCCATGATGGCTGGTACCCGCCGAAGGACCGGAAAGATCCTCGGCAGAAGGCCGCCCCGTCGCGGCATGAAATACACCGCTTCCTCCACGCCAATTCGTGACAGGTAGCGCGTCAGGGCATCCACGACGCCATCTACGGCCTTGTAGGGCACGGATTCCCGCTCAAAGCACCGACCAAAGAGAACCAGTGCGGCGGCTTGCTCTGTGGCCTGGTCGGCGAACCGACGGACAAGAGTACTCTTGCCCAGGCCGGATTCCCCCTGCACGTGAACCGTGACCTGTTTCCCGGTCCACGTCTCTTGAAATGCCGCGTGAAGCAGCTCGAGCTCATGCTCCCGGCCCACGAAGACTGGCGCCAACGTGCACTTGGAAGCACCGCGTCGGAGTTCCGTTTTCCTGCCAAGGGACCGCAACACCTTAATTCCAGAGGGGCGGGCGCTGGGATCGATCCGTAGAAGCTCGCGGCACAGTTGATCCAAGTCCTCTGGAACCGGACCCAGCGTCGACGGAGCCGTCGGCTCGACCCGTTGCTTGTCGAGAAGGACCTTAAGGAGCGGGCCCGTAAACGGCAGCTTGCCGGTCAATGCCTGGTACAGGACCACGCCTACGCTATACCAATCTGCCTCTGGCCCAACGGCACGTCGACCGTCCTGTTCGGGGGCCATGTACGCCGCGGTCCCAACCAATTGGTGCGAGGTTTCCTTCGGCGCGTGCACATCGGTGACCAACCCGAAATCCAAGAGCACCACCCGCTCGCCCTCCGTCACGATCACGTTGGTCGGCTTGATGTCCCGGTGCACCTTGCCCGCGTCGTGGATGGCCTGGAGTCCTTGCGCTAGCTGTGCGAGCGCGTCGCGGAGGCGGGCTTCGTCGAAAACGGTTATCCCGGCGGTCCGGTCCTCTTCGGCCTCTGCTTGCCCGGTCCCATGCAGGGTTGTTGCATTGGCCATGTCGGACCCAATGGCGAGGGGCTTGGCGCTTTCACCACGAACGTGAGTAATGAAATCCACCCCGGAGACCATTTCCATTGTGAAGAACCACTGGCCTTCATCTTCGACCAGCTCGCCAAGGCCAATGAGGTTGGGGTGATGGATGTCCTGGAGCGACCGAAATTCACGCTTGAGGCGTATCAGCAAGTCCGGGCGGAGGGACTTCAGGGTCTTGAGCGCGACCTTGGCATGGGTTTCTCGATCGAAGGCCTCGTAAACGATTCCCATCCCACCGGCCCCCAGGCGACGGATGATCTGAAATCGCCTGGTTCCCTGAAAGTTCTCAGACCACATGGTCGCGCGTACATATTTTACTCACCCACCCCCCAATCACCAAGCCAATCGCACGCAATAATTGGCCTCGTCCCCAAAGACCAAGTGCCCGTCGGTAAAGCCAAGGTCATTGGGCGAGTTGATTGTCGCGCTCGTCGTAGGACCGTACTCCCCCGAGTAGCCTGCGGTCCCCGTGCCTACGACCGTCGTCACGATGCGGCTCGTCGCGTCGATTCGACGGATCCTGTGCTGGGCGTCGGCAAAGAAGAGGTTCTCATTGTCATCGTAGGCAATCCCGTTGATCTGGTTTAGCGTCGTAGACGTGGCCACGGCACCGTCGGCGGTGGAGCCATTGTACCAGCCCGCCAGGTGCGTGAAGCTCCCGTCGTTGTTCCTGCGCGCAATGCCCCAGGTGACGCTCGTATTCATCGCAGAACCGCAGAAACGAGCGCCCAGCACCAGGCCGTCCTTGTCCCAGGCCATGTCACACCCTTCCCCGCCGCAGTCGTAGTATTTCAGCGGCTCGGTGCCGCTGCATCCATTCATGGATTGAATAAAGGTCGTAATGACGGTCGTGTCGGGATCGATTCGCCTTATGCCGTTCCGGTTTTGGTCCGACAGGTATAACGCCTTGTCTGGCCCGATGCTTAGGTGCCGAAGGCCGTATAGGTTCGCGGCCGTGGCCACGCCACCATCGCCGTAACCTGGACCTTGCGCGCTCCCCCCACCGGCGTAGGTCGAAATCAGGCCGCTCGTAAGGTTGACGACGCGAATCCGGTTGTTCGAGCGATCGACGATGTAGAGAAGGTTCTTCGCCTCGTCGAGCGCGAGACCCATGGGGTTGTTGAGGTCTGCCTTGACCGCGGCACCAAAGTCACCCGAATTGCCCCCGTTCCCAGTCCCGGCCACGACTGACAGGGCGCCCTGCGGAGTCAGCTTACGCACCCGATGGGAAGAGTCCGCCAGGTAGACCGTTCCGTCAGAAGCCACGGCGATTCCGTTGGGCCGACCGATGCGAGCCCGTGGCCCGCTCACCGAAGCTGCCGTGTCGCCCGCCGTGTGATCCGCGTTCACCACGGTGAAGAGAGTCCCAAGAGGAGGAGCAGTCCCCTCCACGGTCATGGTCACCGGGCTCCCCGTGAGGTCCTGTCCGTGGATGTCCAGGGCGCGCGCCTGATATCGATAGATCCCCGGTCTCAGCCCGGGCTGAGACCGGGGATCTATCGATATCAGGCGCGCGCCCTGGACATCCACGGACAGGACCTCACGGGGAGCCCGGTGACCATGACCGTGGAGGGGACTGCTCCTCCTCTTGGGACTCTCTTCACCGTGGTGAACGCGGATCACACGGCGGGCGACACGGCAGCTTCGGTGAGCGGGCCACGGGCTCGCATCGGTCGGCCCAACGGAATCGCCGTGGCTTCTGACGGAACGGTCTACCTGGCGGACTCTTCCCATCGGGTGCGTAAGCTGACTCCGCAGGGCGCCCTGTCAGTCGTGGCCGGGACTGGGAACGGGGGCAATTCGGGTGACTTTGGTGCCGCGGTCAAGGCAGACCTCAACAACCCCATGGGTCTCGCGCTCGACGAGGCGAAGAACCTTCTCTACATCGTCGATCGCTCGAACAACCGGATTCGCGTCGTCAACCTTACGAGCGGCCTGATTTCGACCTACGCCGGTGGGGGGAGCGCGCAAGGTCCAGGTTACGGCGATGGTGGCGTGGCCACGGCCGCGAACCTATACGGCCTTCGGCACCTAAGCATCGGGCCAGACAAGGCGTTATACCTGTCGGACCAAAACCGGAACGGCATAAGGCGAATCGATCCCGACACGACCGTCATTACGACCTTTATTCAATCCATGAATGGATGCAGCGGCACCGAGCCGCTGAAATACTACGACTGCGGCGGGGAAGGGTGTGACATGGCCTGGGACAAGGACGGCCTGGTGCTGGGCGCTCGTTTCTGCGGTTCTGCGATGAATACGAGCGTCACCTGGGGCATTGCGCGCAGGAACAACGACGGGAGCTTCACGCACCTGGCGGGCTGGTACAATGGCTCCACCGCCGACGGTGCCGTGGCCACGTCTACGACGCTAAACCAGATCAACGGGATTGCCTACGATGACAATGAGAACCTCTTCTTTGCCGACGCCCAGCACAGGATCCGTCGAATCGACGCGACGAGCCGCATCGTGACGACGGTCGTAGGCACGGGGACCGCAGGCTACTCGGGGGAGTACGGTCCTACGACGAGCGCGACAATCAACTCGCCCAATGACCTTGGCTTTACCGACGGGCACTTGGTCTTTGGGGACGAGGCCAATTATTGCGTGCGATTGGCTTGGTGATTGGGGGGTGGGTGAGTAAAATATGTACGCGCGACCATGTGGTCTGAGAACTTTCAGGGAACCAGGCGATTTCAGATCATCCGTCGCCTGGGGGCCGGTGGGATGGGAATCGTTTACGAGGCCTTCGATCGAGAAACCCATGCCAAGGTCGCGCTCAAGACCCTGAAGTCCCTCCGCCCGGACTTGCTGATACGCCTCAAGCGTGAATTTCGGTCGCTCCAGGACATCCATCACCCCAACCTCATTGGCCTTGGCGAGCTGGTCGAAGATGAAGGCCAGTGGTTCTTCACAATGGAAATGGTCTCCGGGGTGGATTTCATTACTCACGTTCGTGGTGAAAGCGCCAAGCCCCTCGCCATTGGGTCCGACATGGCCAATGCAACAACCCTGCATGGGACCGGGCAAGCAGAGGCCGAAGAGGACCGGACCGCCGGGATAACCGTTTTCGACGAAGCCCGCCTCCGCGACGCGCTCGCACAGCTAGCGCAAGGACTCCAGGCCATCCACGACGCGGGCAAGGTGCACCGGGACATCAAGCCGACCAACGTGATCGTGACGGAGGGCGAGCGGGTGGTGCTCTTGGATTTCGGGTTGGTCACCGATGTGCACGCGCCGAAGGAAACCTCGCACCAATTGGTTGGGACCGCGGCGTACATGGCCCCCGAACAGGACGGTCGACGTGCCGTTGGGCCAGAGGCAGATTGGTATAGCGTAGGCGTGGTCCTGTACCAGGCATTGACCGGCAAGCTGCCGTTTACGGGCCCGCTCCTTAAGGTCCTTCTCGACAAGCAACGGGTCGAGCCGACGGCTCCGTCGACGCTGGGTCCGGTTCCAGAGGACTTGGATCAACTGTGCCGCGAGCTTCTACGGATCGATCCCAGCGCCCGCCCCTCTGGAATTAAGGTGTTGCGGTCCCTTGGCAGGAAAACGGAACTCCGACGCGGTGCTTCCAAGTGCACGTTGGCGCCAGTCTTCGTGGGCCGGGAGCATGAGCTCGAGCTGCTTCACGCGGCATTTCAAGAGACGTGGACCGGGAAACAGGTCACGGTTCACGTGCAGGGGGAATCCGGCCTGGGCAAGAGTACTCTTGTCCGTCGGTTCGCCGACCAGGCCACAGAGCAAGCCGCCGCACTGGTTCTCTTTGGTCGGTGCTTTGAGCGGGAATCCGTGCCCTACAAGGCCGTAGATGGCGTCGTGGATGCCCTGACGCGCTACCTGTCACGAATTGGCGTGGAGGAAGCGGTGTATTTCATGCCGCGACGGGGCGGCCTTCTGCCGAGGATCTTTCCGGTCCTTCGGCGGGTACCAGCCATCATGGCGATGCCGACCCCGGAAATCGCCGACCCGCAGGAGCTGAGGACACGGATCTTTGACGCATTTCGTGAGCTGTTTCTGCGCCTGACGGAGCGGCACCGAGTTGTCCTCGTCATCGATGATTTCCAGTGGGCTGATGAGGACAGCCTGACCATGCTATCGGAGCTCATTCGCCCGCCGGAGGCACCGGGGTTGCTCTTGGTGACGACATGGCGGGAGCTTCGAGCTCCGGGCGAGCCATTTGCTGAGCGCGTGCGGCGACTCCCCGGTGACCACCGGCATGTCGTGCTTTCGCCGCTTTCGCCCCAGGACGCCCGCGACCTTGCGGCCGTGCTTTTGGAGCGTGCGGGTCACTGCGGCGATGCTACGGAGCGCGCCCTGAGCATCGCCGAGGACGCGGGCGGGCACCCCCTCTTCATCGATGAGCTGGCGAGACAGGCTCTGTCCACGGGTGGAAACGCATTGCGCCTGGAGGACGTCATCGCACTGCGCATGGCTGGGCTCGAGGAGGCGGCTCGCAAGGTGCTCGCGCTCGTGACTATTGCTGGCGAGCCATTGGAGCTGGGCGTCATCTCCATTGCGGGCTCCATCTTGCCCCACGTGCTGGACCGGGTGGTTGCGGAGCTGCGGGTGATGAACCTCGTGCGCACCCAGGGGAGTGGACTTGGCCGAAAGGTCGAAACGTTCCACGACCGGGTACGGAACACTGTCGCGGAAGGACTTTCCGAGGAGCAAGTTCGCGCATGCCATGGGGACATCGCGCGGGCGCTTGCAGCTCATGGCCGTGCGGATTCCGAGTCGTTGGCCATGCACTACAAGGCGGCCGGGGTGTTGGACCTGGCCGCAAGCCACGCGGTGAGCGCGGCCCACCAAGCAAGCGAGGCCCTCGCTTTTGACCGAGCGGCCCGCCTTTACCGGCTTGCGCTCGATCTTCGACCTGCGGACGCACCCGACGTGCACAACCTGCGGGCGTGCCTGGCGGATGCCTTGGCCCGTGCGGGTTATGGCGTGGAGGCCGCCGAAGCGTACCTGCTGGCGGCGCGGGGCAGAGCAGCGGCGGAGGAGCTGGACCTGCGGCGTCGGGCGGCGCAGCAGCTCCTATTGACCGGGCATATCGACGACGGACTCACCGTGTTACGAGATGTTCTCGCGGCGCAGAACATTCGCTATCCGGAGACTAGGGGGCAGGCAATTTGGAGCGTTCTCTTGGGTCGGCTGCGCCTGTCGCTTCGAGGGGGACGATTTCGCGAGCGGGATGAGAGCCTGGTTCCTCCAAAAGATCTCGTGCGGATCGACGTCTGTTTTCACGTGGGCATGAGCCTAGCGATTGTCGATCACCTCCGTGGCAATACATTCAACTCGCTTGGGCTTCTCCTGGCGTTGAAGGCGGGGGAGCCGTATCGGTTGGCTCGCGCCCTGGTCCTTGAGGCAGGTTATCAGTCATCGCCCGGAAGACCCACCATGCGGCAAGCCACCGTGCTCCTGGATCAGGCGGAGGCTCTGGCGCGGCGAGTCTCCAATCCCCATGCGTTCGCGTTCATGTTGGCTGCTCGGGGGCAGGCAGCCTTTCTGTGGGGGCGTTTCCGCGAGGCCGCGGAGACCTGTCACCGTGCCGAGAACATGCTGTCCGAGCAGTGCTCCGGGGTTGCCAATGAGCTGATGTCCGCCCGAGTTTGGAGCTGTCGCGCCCTGCAATATCTCGGCGACTTCCAATCGCTGGCTGAGCGACTGCCCCGTTTCATTCACGAGTCGGAGACCCACAACGACCTCTATGGCGCAACGACCCTGCGCGTGGCGGCCCTCCCTTTCCTGTTCCTTGCGAGAGACGAACCGCTTGCGGCATTGGAGGCGGTCGAGAATGGGCTGCAAAGCTGGACCACGCGAGGGTTCCACGTCCAGCATTACTTTGCCCTTGTTTCGCGCGTTTCCGTGGACCTCTACGCGGAGCGTCCCGAAGCGGCGTATCGACGTATCCAGGAGCAGTGGCGGCCACTGAAGGGTGCGTTTCTCTTGCGCGTTCAGGTTGTGCGCGTGGTCATGTACGATCTGCGCGCGCGGGCGGCGTTGGCTCTGGCGTTGGGCGCGTCCGGGAGGGAGCGAGAGCGCTTGTTGGGGGAAGCGGCGCGCGATGCTACGCGGCTCGATAAGGAGCGCATGCCATGGTCGAGCGCCCTCGCCGCGTTGATCCGTGCAGGCATCGCGTGGGTGCGTCATCCTGGCGAGGAGCACGCCGCCTTGTACGAGAGCGCCGCCGAGAAGCTCGACCGGGTCGACATGGGCTTGCACGCCGCATGCGCTCGCTACCGACAGGGAGGTATCCTTGGAGGAGAAAAGGGCGCTGCGCTTGTCAAGGAGGCGCAAGGCTTCATGGGCCGGCAGAGCATTCGACGCCAGGAACGAATGGTCGGGCTTCTTGCGCCCATGGAAACCAGTTGCTGCAACAGCTTGTGAGCTCGCAGTCGCTCTTGCCCATGAAGCGGCAGTTGAATTCGCGGCGCGGGAGGTGCCGCGATTCGGCCCCCGCCCAAAAACGGGCGAGCATGCCTTTGAACGCCATGCTACGCCCGCGTCACGGCGTTCTCCGTAGTCGTGCGCTCGCTGATGGGCGGCTGACCAGAGCGGCGATCGAAGATCACCAGCCAGCCCGTGTCGAGACCTAGCCCGGCCAGGTAGCCGTCGAGCTGGACGAGCCCGTCAACCCTTGGGATCCCTCTCACCTTCGCACCACACCTTGAGCTCCATCGCCAGGATGTCTTGTCAGCCAACCCCGCGTCGTCGGGTTCGGCCGCTTCCTCACTTGCCGTGACTTCCGCGTTCGCCACTCCGACCGACCAGGGACAGATGCCTCAGCGACGAATGTCCAGGATGTCCGTGGGCAACCGCGCGGGAGTGTCAACGATGTCCGAGGGCAGATGTGTCAAGGATGTGTGCGGTCTGTACCGGATCGGACCGTGGCACCCTCGGCCGCCGGATGTCAGAGCGCCCTGCTATAGTTGCCCCAATCAAGAAATGACAACTCCCCGACGCAGATCTCGCCCAAGCATGCCTGCCCAGCTCGAGCTTGCCCCTCGCACCTGGGGTGGGAGGCGCGAGGGCGCAGGCCGTAAGCCGAGCGGCCGGCGGGTGGGTGTGCCCCATCGGCGCCGCGAGGGCTTCGCCACCAGGTCGGCCGTGCATGTGACCCTCCGCTTCCGGCCGGGCTCCGGCAACCTGCGCGGCGAGCGGCAGTACCAGGCGGTCCGCGGCGCCCTCTTGGCCGCGCGCGCCGGCGGGCGCGGCGAGCTGCGCGTGATCCACTACTCCGTACAAGCGACGCATGTCCACCTCCTGGTCGAGGTCGAGCGCACCGCCGCGCTCTGCCGTGGCATGCAGGGGCTGGCCATCCGCGTGGCGAAACGACTAGGCGTGGCCCGGCGCAAGCGTGGGCGCGTCTTCGCCGATCGCTACCACGCGCGGCTCTTGCGCACGCCACGCGAGGTCAGGCATTGCCTCGCGTACGTCCTCAATAACGCGCGTCACCATGCTGCCCAGGAGCACGCGACCTACCCGCGCGACTGGCTGGATCCGTGCTCATCTGCGGCTTTCTTCGACGGCTGGCGCGGCGCCTCCAGCGCGCGCCCGCCGCCGGAGGGACCGGTGTGGCCTGCGCGGCTGTGGCTCATCACGACGGGCTGGCGCCGCCACGGCCTGGTTTCGGTCGCCGAGGTACCGGCCCCGCCGGACAAGTGGTGAGCGGCGCCCTTGCAGGCTACGGCGGATCACCCGATGGAAC
>JACQUZ010000089.1 GCA_016210055.1 Deltaproteobacteria bacterium
GAGGAGAAAATAGGGCCGCGGATCGTTGCGATTCGCCACGAGCGCCTTCTCGTAGTAGTCGATCGCCCGGTGGAGATCCCCGCGCTGCTTGTGGAGGTCGCCGAGGAGCTTGAGGGCCAGGATCTGCTTGGGGTTATCCCTCGCTACGGTTTCGTAGATGCTGATCGCTTGGCTGTCCTTGCCCAAGGCCACGTACGCAGCGCCGAGATCCAGCTTGGCTGCCTCATCCGTGGGGTCCAATCGTGTGACCACTTCCAGCTCCTCGGCCAGGTCCTGTGATGCACCCTTGGTCGCGTGGACGAGCACGAGCGCCCGTCGTGCCTGGATGTGATCCGGCTTGACCGCGACGAGGCGGGTGAGCTCCAAGTGAGCGCCGTCCACGTTCCCCTCCTCGAGAAGCATTTCGGCGAGCAGGTAACGAACCTCCATGTCCCAGGGCCTAAGGACCAAAGCGCGCCCTGCCAGCGCTATCCCCTCCTCGCGATCCTTCGCCGCGAACGCGCTTCTTACGAGCCCGACGAGGGGCATGTAGTAGTCCGGACGCACGTCGAGCGAAAAAGCACGACGACCGCGTGCTTTCGCCTCCTCTCCTTTCTGGTCATAGACGACGGCCAGAAGTCGATGGGCTTCGGCGTACTTCGGGTCAATGAACACTGCCTTGGAGAGATCTTTTTCGGCCTTCGCGAGGTCGGGCGGCTTTCCGAGCCCATGGGCCGCGGTCAGGCCGCGTCCAAACAAGGTGAACGAGTAGAAATCCTTGGTCGGGACACGCTGGATCTTTTCGATCGCAGCCGGCGCAGCCCGACGACCAGCCGTGCCCAGGAGATCTAGGGCCATGCTATCGAGCATCTCGAAGGCACGTGGGAACTCTCCGCGCTCCGTCCTCTTGCCGACCAACGCGGCTCCGCCCGCCTCCACGGACCACAAGCTCAAGGTTATCTCGAGCTTCCATTGTGGGCGGCTAAACGCACCCGTAAAGACCCACTTGGCATCGGCTTGGCTGCCCCGCTTGCGTACCTCCTCTTCCGTTACCTCCGAAAGGGGTGGGCCAGGGGGCAGGATCATGGGTCCGTGTGTCGGCCTAAGCGCTGGGTGGGCCTCGAGCTTCTCCGCGAGGGCCGCGGGAAGCGCGGCACGCATCCAGTCGAGACCCGTAACTCCGGATTGGTTCTCGAAAGGCAAGACCAAGTATCCGTCTGGCAACGTCTTGGGAATGTCCGGGCTTGAATGAGCGAGCGTCAACTCACCGAGGACTGCTAGTGCGGCAATAAGTCTACAAAAATTGACTCCCCTTCCGGTGCCGGTCATACCAAGTACAGAATTGTGGCCGGCTGGCGCCGGAAGGCAAGTAAACCCCCATGCGGCGTCTCAAAAGTTTCTCGATCCTTCGGCTGCTTTCCTTGCTTCTGGTCTATGGAGCCTTTCTCGGGGCAGGCACCGGGTTCTACTTGTACCAAGAGTTCGACCGGGACCTCCCCGAACGTCTCGACAAGGTCCTCGATTACCGTCCGTCACGAGCAACCCGGGTCTACTCGGCCGATGGGGAGTTGGTCGGGGAGTTCTACCTGCAGAAGCGGGTGCTCGTAGCACTCCAACGGATCCCTGGGTTCGTGCAGCAAGCGTTCCTTGCTGCCGAGGATCGGCGGTTCTATCGGCACGCGGGCTTCGACCCCGTAGGCATCGCGCGCGCGGCCTACGAGAACTACATTCAAGGAGGAATCCGGCAAGGCGCGTCGACAATCACGCAGCAGGTATCGCGCATGCTCATGCTTTCCAACGAGCGAACGCTTGCCCGCAAGGCAAAGGAGTTGATCCTCTCGATACGAGTCGAGCGAGAGCTCACCAAGGAGCAGATCCTCTACATCTACCTCAACCACGTGTACCTCGGGCACGGTGCCTACGGGGTACAGGCAGCTGCCGAGGTGTACTTCGGCAAGGACGTGGAGCACCTGACGATCGCAGAGGCTGCGCTCCTGGCCGGCCTCCCCAAGGCGCCGAGCAAGTTCTCTCCATACAACGACTACCCACGCGCCCGTGAGCGGCAAGCCTACGTGCTCAAGCGCATGCTGGAAGATGAATTCATCTCGGCGACCCAGGAGGAAGCCGCGCGGAAGGAGCCTTTAGCGCTCATCTCGAGAGAACACCCACTCAACCACGTCGCCGCCCCGTACTTCGTCGAGCACGTGAGGAGATGGGCGGCCGAGCGATATGGAGATCGAAATCTCATCGACGGCGGGCTTCGCATCTACACGACCCTCGACATGAAGAAACAACGAGCCGCCGAGGCTGCTGTGAGAGCCGGGCTGGAAGCCCTCGACAGGCGCCTCGGGTTCCGCGGTCCGGTCGGAAGCCTCGTCGGCGACGAATACAAGGCGTTCGCAGAAGGCCCGCCTCGCCCCTATGTCACCGATCCCGGGCAGGCCCCGATCTATGCAGGCGGCGCCCTCTTGCCCGACGTGACGTACGTGGGAACGGTCACAAGCATTCGAGAAGGAAAGCAGGGCATCCAGGTCGACCTAGGGCCTCGCACGCTCCGGCTCGTCGACGAAGATGCCCGCCGTGCGCTCAGATGGCACGACAAGAAACGCCGGCTGGCCCCGGGGGACCTCATCTCGGTGCGCCTGATCAAGGACGAAAAAAAGGGGGACATGCTGGCGATCGTGCAGGCGCCCAATGTCCAGGGAGCGCTCGTCGCGGTCAATCCAACCACGGGGGACGTGGCGGCCATGGTGGGGGGATATGACTACCGCCAAAGCCAGTTCAACCGAGCCACCCAAGCCCGAAGGCAAGCAGGCTCGTCGATCAAGCCCTTCATCTACGCGACGGCGTTGGACCGTGGGTTCACCGAGTTATCCATAGTCCCAGACGCGCCGATTGCCCTGCGCACGGCCTCCGGGATCTGGGCCCCGCAGAACTACAAGCGCGAGTACTTGGGCCCCTTGACGCTGAAGATCGCGCTCGCGAAGTCGATAAACACGATTAGCGTCCGTCTCGTCGCCGCCATGGGGGTGGAGCCCGTCATCAAGACCATGAGGAGCCTTGGGATCACCTCCCCCATCCCGCGGCATATCTCGATCTCCCTTGGGTCGCCAGACGTGTCTCTGTTGGAAATGACGTGCGCCTATGCCACATTCCCCAATGGCGGCAAGAAGGTATCGCCCCGCTTCGTGACCCTCGTCACTACCGACGACGGCAGGGTTATCGAGGACGCGCGTGGAGCAAGGCCTGGAGACCAGGTACTTCGACCCGCGATCGCGTACTTGATGGTCGACCTCATGAAAGGCGTCGTCATGCGTGGAACCGGCCGCAAGGCGCAGGAGCTCGGACGCCCGGCTGGGGGCAAGACCGGCACGTCGACGGGCTTCCGAGACGCGTGGTTCATCGCATTCACGGCTGACCTGGTCGCCGGGGTCTGGGTAGGTCGCGACAATTTCAAGCCCATTGGCTATGATGCCACGGGCGGCCAAGCCTCCTTGCCCATTTGGCTCCAATTCATGCGTGCGGCGCACCCCGACACTCCCGCACGCGACTTTGAGCCACCGCCCGACGTTACGTTCGTGCGCGCCAACGACCTCACCGGCCAGCCCGCGGCTCCTGGCGGGCCCGACGCGTCGTGGGTTCCCTTCGCTCGCGGCACGATCCCGCCCCACTTCACCCATGCGCAAGGCGCGAGTCGCTTCAGCACGTCGGCGGGCTTTCCGTAATCAGTGCTATCTCCAGGCTTGCCCAGGGTGTTAAGATTGGGCTTTCTCCATGTCCGGTTCTGCTCGGTGGGTGACAGGAGTGGTGATGGCGCTCTTGGGCAATGCTTGCGAGACAGGACTCCGCGAAGCGTCCACGGATGCCTCCTCGACGACACCCGGCTGCACAGACGCAGCCGGGCGCTCGGACTTCCCGTGGATTCGCGATGAAATCCTAGCCAAGCACTGCGCTGTGGCGAGCGCTTGCCATTCGGGGTCCACTCCGGCGGAAGACCTCGATCTAACCCCGGCACGCGCGTATCTAGGGCTGGTTGGCGTACCATCGGTACAGCAGCCCTCGCTTCTTCGCGTGAAGCCAGGGGACCCGGGCCAGAGCTACCTCATCATCAAGCTCGGGCTCGGCGACCAAGGCCTTCGTCAGAAAAAAATCATGCCCCAGAATAACCGCCCGCTCTGCCCGGAAAAACTGGCCGCGGTCGAGCGCTGGATCTCAGCGGGTGCCTTCGAGAACCCACCGGCTCGCCCGTCGACCGACGGGCAAGGGGCCGACGCGCAACCCGAAGCGACACAGGACGCGATGCCGCACAGCGACGCGACGTTGAGGAGAATGCCCACGCCTCCCGCGGACGCCCAGCGCTCCAGGCGAGCCCGAAGTGACGGGACGCTCAGCACTCAAGCGAAAAAAAAAGCTAAGGCTTCTGGCGCATGTCTCCTCGAGGAAAGGACTAACTTCTTGACTTGATTGCCACTTCGGATCTACAAATCGGACGCTGATCGAGTTGTCAGGCGCGCGGTGCGACGGGTCCTGACCCGTCGCGGAGGAGGACGATGCTCTCGAAAATTCAACAGTTCATCCATCACGGCGGCCCCTTCTTCATCATCAATTGCCTCTGTCTCGCCGTCGTCATCGCAGTGATCGTCGAGCGCGCCATTTATTTCTTGGGGCGCGGGCACATCAACGCGAAGGCGTTCCTTGAGCAGATCAAGCGGCTCTTGGCGGCGAACAACGTTGACCGCGCCAAGAAGCTGTGCGACGCCACCACCGCGCCGGTGGCCCGCGTTGCAAAGGCGGGCCTCTCGCGCGCCAACAAGGGCGAAGCCGCAGTCGCCCAGGCCATCGAGGAGACGATGGTCGACGTGACGCCCGAGATCAAGAAGCGCATCGGGTCGCTTTGGTCGCTGGCCAACATCGCCACCCTCGTGGGGCTGCTCGGGACCATCACAGGTCTCATCGCCACGTTCGAAGCCGTCGCCCACGCGACCCCTGCAGAGCGCCAGGCTCGCCTGTCGGCCGGTATTTCGGAAGCCATGTTCAACACGGCCATGGGCTTGTTCATCGCCGTGGTCTGCATGGTTGCCCACCTCCTTCTTTCCGCGGCAGCCAAGAAGGTCGTGGGTGACTTGGAATCGTTCTCCCTCCGTCTCGAGAACATGCTTGGCGAGGGGACGGGAGGCGCGTCAGCCGCTGGCGCACATGCGGCGCCTGCTTCGGACGAGCGCTAGCCAAAGTGAGATCGAACGCGCTAATGAACGGCGCATTCGTCGTGCGCCAAGGCCAGTTGGGGGTCAGACAGCCCTCGACCCAACACGGCGGTAGCCCATGAATGCGGCTCAGGTTCGCGCCAAGGCCCGCATGGCCATGAAAAGGCGCGAGGAGGACATCGAGCAAGAGGAAATCGAGGGTGGTGAGCTCAACCTTGTTCCCTACCTTGATATCGTCACGAACGTGATGCTCTTCCTCCTCGCGACGATCACGGCGGGTTTTGTCCTGGGAAACATCAACTCGGCCCTCCCCGAATACGCCGAAAGCGCGGCGGCAGTCAATCAACAGAACAAGCAGGACGACGAGCCCCCTGTCCAGCTCGTTGTGGCCGTCACAAAGAAGGAACTCCTGATGTTCTCCCTCTCTGGTCAGGAGGGTACGCTGCAGGCTCCCAAGCTGCGCGTTCCGGCAAAGGAGCAAGGAGTATCCTACGATTTCCAGCAGCTCACCGACGCTGCCGCAGAAATCGTGAAGCGCCGCTGGCCAAGCAAGGATGACCGCCCTGAGAACTCGCGCGAGGTGATCCTCATGGCTGATGGAGAGATCCCTTACAACTTGGTGGTCGCGACCATGGACGCGCTGAGGCAGGCCAAGGACGGGATGATTCTTTTCCCGGACATCCTCTTTTCCACGGGGATTCAGTAAATGTCCATCAACGTCAGGGAAGCCCGATCAATCATTCGCAAGGCGGTGAGACGCGTGCCTGAGGGGGAGTCCATCGGCCACCTCAACCTCACTGCCATGATGGACATGATGTCCATCCTGCTGGTCTTCATGATTAAGTCCATGACTTCCTCGACCAGCACGCTCAACATTCGGGACATAACGCTACCGCCGTCCACGACTCGCATGACTCCTCCTGAAGAAGCGGTCTCGGTCGTGATTGCAAAGAGCGCGATTCTCGCCGAGGGTGAGCCGGTGGTGGCGGTCAAGAACGGGGACGTGGACCCTTCGGAAAAAACTCAGGGTTCCTTCGGCATCGAAATCGGCAAGCTCACGACGATCCTGGCCAAACACCACACGCGTATCAAGAAAATCGCGGCAGTCCGGGGGGAGGAACCAGCCCATGAGCTCACGATCATGGCGGACAAGGAGACCCCCTATCGCCTGCTCGTCTCCGTGATCTACTCGGCGGGTCAATCCGAGTTCCAAAACTACCGCATGATCGTTCTTCGTAACGACGAGTAACTCTTGGTACGGCTGGCCCGGAGAATCCCCTCTTTACAGCTGAGCCGGACCCTACTATAACACCGCTGCCCGTCGGGCCGGGCGCAACCCGTTATCGTTTTATTTTCTTTTTAGCAATTGGAGGCAACGAAGGAGATGGACTCGACATTGCTCGGGCTGGCGAACGCCGGCACCACCCACCACGGCGGCGAAGCTAGCCTTATTCTACCGGATCTCAGCTCAGTCACGTTCATGGGCGTGACCGGCTCCGCCCTGCTTACGGCGGGGATCGGCGTCTGCGTCTTGGGGCTCATCTTCGGACTTGTGATTTACCAGAACCTCAAGAGGCTCCCTGTCCACAGGTCCATGCGAGAGATCTCCGAGCTCATCTATGAGACCTGCAAGACCTACCTATGGACCCAGGGAAAGTTCATCCTGCGCCTCGAAGTCCTAATTGGCATCATCATGGTCATCTACTTCGGCGTGTTACGACATTTCGAGCCTATTAAGGTGGCCATCATCGTCTTGTTTAGCCTGATTGGCATCGCGGGAAGCTACTTCGTAGCCTGGTTTGGTATCCGCGTGAACACCTTCGCGAACTCGCGCACGGCGTTCGCGAGCCTCGCCGGCAAGCCGTTTCCGACCTATGCCATTCCGCTCAAGGCAGGGATGAGCATCGGCATGCTGCTCATCAGCACCGAGTTGCTCATCATGCTGGCGATTCTTCTTTGGATCCCGAGAGACTACGCCGGCCCCTGTTTCATTGGGTTCGCCATCGGCGAGTCCCTAGGCGCTTCAGCGCTGCGCATTGCCGGAGGCATCTTCACCAAGATCGCGGATATTGGCTCGGATCTCATGAAGATCGTCTTCAATATCAAGGAAGACGACGCACGCAACCCGGGCGTGATCGCTGACTGCACGGGTGACAACGCTGGCGACTCGGTCGGTCCCACGGCAGACGGGTTTGAAACCTACGGAGTGACTGGCGTCGCCCTAATCACATTCATTCTCCTCGCGGTCAACCCGGAGTACAGGGTGCCTCTCCTCGTCTGGATCTTCGTGATGCGTATCTCGATGATCTTGGCAAGCGGCATCTCCTACCTGGTCAACGAAGCCGTCGTGAAGAGTCGGTATGGGAATGCCGACAAGATGAACTTCGAGCATCCGCTCACCGCGCTGGTTTGGCTCACCTCTATCGTCTCGGTGGCAACTACCTTCGGCGTCTCCTACCTGCTCATTCCGACCCTCGGTGGCGACCCGGACATGTGGTGGAAACTTTCGAGCATCATCACGTGTGGCACGCTCGCAGGCGCCGTAATTCCCGAGGTCATCAAGGTCTTCACGTCTACGAGCTCAGCGCACGTTCGCGAGGTCGTGACGGCCTCGCGCGAAGGGGGCGCTTCGCTGAACGTGCTCTCTGGCTTCACTGCCGGGAACTTTAGCGCCTACTGGATGGGATTCATCATCGTCGCTCTCATGGGGACCGCGTACTTAATATCTGGCCAGGGGCTCGAGCAGATCATGATCGCATCCCCCGTATTTGCCTTTGGCCTCGTAGCCTTTGGCTTCTTGGGCATGGGCCCCGTAACCATTGCTGTCGATTCATATGGGCCCGTTACGGACAATGCTCAGTCTGTCTACGAGCTATCGACCATTGAGTCGCTGCCTGGCATCAAGGAAGAGATCAAGCGCGAGCACGGCTTTGACGTGAACTTCGACAAGGCTAAGCACTTCCTCGAGGACAACGACGGCGCCGGGAATACCTTCAAGGCAACAGCCAAGCCCGTTCTCATCGGAACCGCGGTTGTTGGCGCCACCACGATGATCTTCTCGATTATCGTCATCCTTACCCAAGGGCTATCCGTAAACCTCGACAAGCTGTCGATGCTTCACCCGCCATTCCTCCTCGGCCTCATCACCGGCGGCGCAGTGATTTATTGGTTCACGGGCGCTTCCACCCAGGCAGTCTCCACGGGCGCCTACCGGGCGGTCGAGTTCATCAAGGCGAACATCCGGTTGGACACCGGTGAGAAGGCGTCGATTTCAGACAGCAAGAAGGTCGTCGAGATCTGCACGCAGTACGCTCAGAAGGGCATGGTCAACATCTTCCTCACGGTATTCTTCAGCACCCTCGCCTTCGCCCTTCTCGAGGCCTACTTCTTCATTGGCTATCTCATTTCGATTGCGCTCTTCGGCCTGTATCAAGCCATCTTCATGGCCAATGCGGGTGGTGCGTGGGACAACGCCAAGAAGATCGTTGAGGTAGAGCTCAAAGAAAAAGGCTCACCTCTCCACGCCGCCACCGTCGTTGGGGACACCGTGGGGGACCCCTTCAAAGACACCTCGTCGGTTGCCATGAACCCGATCATCAAGTTCACAACCCTGTTCGGCCTCCTGGCAGTCGAGGTAGCGATCGAGCTCACTCCAACCCTCGGCCGTTCACTGGCCGCCGTGTTCTTCGCCATCTCTGTGGTGTTCGCTTGGCGGTCCTTCTATGCGATGCGCATCCGAGCAGGAGCTGACGCCGAAGTGGCCCCTGCGCCGCGCGCCACCGCAGCTATACCCCCGCGTTAGCCCGAAGCCTACACCACTACGCCGCCAACCTCCTCCCAACCAGCAGCCGGTACACGACCAAGAGAAGCATCGCGCCGATGATGGACGCGATGATGCCCGGCCCCTCTGCGGGCGACCGGTACCATCCCAGGGCGCTTCCCATGAATCCTGCCAGCATCGAGCCGGCGATTCCGAGGAGGATGGTCATGACAATGCCGGCCGGATCTCTTCCCGGCATGAACAGCTTGGCGAGCGCGCCGACGACAAAACCGATAAGTAGGGTCGTCAGAATTTCCATGCTTTCCTCCGAGAGGAAAGCTAGGTCGGGCGGGGAATCAGATAAGGCCTAACGGAAAAAAAGCGCCGAAACTAAGCTAATTTCTACGCCTCCGGGGACGCCTTGTACCCCACCCCAGTAATCGTTTCAGCGATCTTCCCGGCGCTGAGCTTGGCCGCGTCATAGTCCACAAGCACGCGCCCCTCGCCTACTTTCACGTCCACCTTGACAATGCCTTCGAGCTTCCCGAGCTGCGCCTTGATCTTGTCGCCGCAGCCGCCACAATGCATGCCCTCGACCTTGAAAGCTGCGCTGGCGAGCTTCTTGACTTCTTGCTGCTTCTTGGCCTCGGCCTTCGCTTCACTGCCATGGCCCGGGCAGGCGTAGGCGACTGACATGGAAAGCGCCGACGCAAGAACGACGGCGGAGAGCACGGACGCGATCTTCTTCAACATGTTTTTCCTCCGAAGCTTCGGTACATAAGACGGCATTTGTCACGCGTAGTCAACGCAGCGCGCGCCACATGGGCGCCGCGAACGGGAGCACCGCGCCAGCCAGGAACATGATCCCTGCGGGGACTGCCAGCGCAGGCAGTCCCCCCCAGGATGACCCAAGCGCTGCGAAGCTCGCCGTGATGGCGGCCGCCGCCATGGCGACAAGTCCCCAAGTTCGCAGGCGGACAACCGCCCAAAGCCCCGCTGCACCGATCAGAAGAGCGACAAGAGGGAGAACAAGACCGTCCTCCCTGGGCGCCAAGCCACCAAGAATCAGGTAGGGAATGCTCGCGCCCGCCCGCATGATGGACTTGCCCAGGCGATTCGCGCCGTTTTCGTCCATCCGGTACCGCTCCCGCCAGTCCTTGCGCCCATCGAACAGGCTGGCAGGCCCCTTACCCACGAGCGACAACGCGACTACGAGGTGAGCGCCTCCCCAGATGAGGACAAAGGGTTCCGCCCCCACCTGCCACGCCATCATGGCAGCCATGATAAGCCCTGAAACCCCGAGCCCGAGACAATACCAGCGGGACCAAAACCAGCCCGCCACCAGGCCAAAAAAACCTGCCAGGTAAGCAAGCGCCAACGCGCCAAACATTGGAGCGGGGGGATCTGGCCCGAGGATCGCGTTGAGCAAGAACAGCGACCCGAAGAACGAAAGAACGACGGCTGCACACGCTTTTCGTTCACCGACAAGCCACATGCCTAGGTATTATATCCGCGACTGCGCGCCCTGCACGAACGGCTTGGCGGTTGCGCAGAAGGAACCTCGGACAAGCGGGAAACGAGCGTGCCAACTCGCCAGGACAACACGAGCGGACTTCTGGTTCTCAGCCGAGAAACGGGTACTCCCGCGATCGACCTGGGGTCGCTGCGACTTCCCCTCGCGACATTGGACTACCTCAAGGAAGAGGTCGCCAGGCGGTTGCAGATCCTCCCGTTGCGCGTAGATCAAGGTCACGTCTTCGTGGCGGTGAGTGATCCAAACGATAGCGTGGCGCTAGACGAAGTGAAGTTCTTGTCCGGAAAGAAGGTGGTTGCTTACGCAGCACCACCCAGTCTGCTGGCGGAAGTGATCGATGAGGCCTACGCCGCCAAGCGGCGCGGCGAGCTGGAGTGGCGCGGCGCCAAGGCTCTGCGTGGGGGGACACCGATGGACACGAACGACGGAAGCACGAGGCCCCTTGCGCCCAGTCCGGCGCCAGACGTTCCTGCAACACCGCAAGTCTCGCCACTCCTCCGCGAGGCGGACCTCCCGGTGTCCGCGCCCCCTGTTCGGGAGCCCTTTGTAGACGCCTCGTATTTCGGCTCGATACCGTCTGATCCGTCCGCGCAGCGAAAGCGCGCGCGCATCCTGGTGGTTGACGACGAGACCGTCATCTGCCGGATCGTGAGGCAGGCGCTGGCTCAGCGTGGGTACGAGGTCATCGAAGCAAACAAGGGCATGGATGCGCTTCGCCTGATCAAGGAACAAGAGCCCGATGCGCTTTTACTCGACGCCATGCTTCCGGACGTCCATGGGTTCGACATCTGCAAGCGCCTGAAGGAGAGCCGCCGCTACCGCCATATTCCAGTGGTGATGATGACGGCCGTGTACAAGGGATGGCGGATGGCGGCGGATCTCAAGGAGTCGTACGGGGTCTCGGGCTGTATTGAAAAGCCGTTCAACATCCACGACGTGGTGCGCTACATCGAAGATGCGCTGGCCGGCCGCTCGATCGAGGCCAGGCCCGACGCCCAAGCCCTCTCCGCCGAGGCACAGCAGCTCTACACCGAGAGCGCCAAGGCATATCAGCGAGGAGACCTGGACTCGGCGATTTCGTCGTTATCCGCAGCGGTCGCCATAGACCCGCTAAGCCCATCGCTCAGGCATCAGCTGGGCCTGCTCTACGCCCAGAGAGGCCACGACTTCGCCGCCATCCAGGAGCTCGAGGTCGCGGTGGACCTGGATCCGACGCGGTTCTCCTCGCTCCGCAACCTTGCGATCCTTTTCCAAAGGCGAGGATTCCGGCGCAAGGCGTGCGAGATGTGGGAGCGTGCCCTCGCCCACGCCACCGACGAGGCCACGAGGCGCGAGATCAAGGATCTCCTCGTGCAGCTGCTGTAGACGTGTCGGGACGTCGCGAAGAACGCTGGGTTCAAGCCCCGGACGGGGCCGCGCTGTACGTGGTTGAGATTGGACCACCGGAGGCGCCGCCGCTCGTGCTCCTCCACGGGGGACCGGCCGCGCACCATGACTACCTCTTGCCGGCGTTCGCCACCTTGGCCGGGAAGCGGCGATTGATCCTCTACGACCAGCGCGGGGGCGGTCGCTCGCGCACGTCTCCGTCGGTCGACCTGTCGTATCCGCGGCATGTGCAAGACCTGGGGACCGTGATGGACGCACTCGGCATGACGCGCGCCGACGTAGCGGGTTATTCCTTTGGCGGTCTATGGGCCATGCTGTTCGCCGCGCGGTACCCAGGGCGCGTGGACCGCTTGCTGCTCGTGTCGTCGATCCCCCCTCACCATGGTTTTCGCCCGGCCTTGGACCGCGCCCTTGCGGCCGGACAGGCTCGGCCGGCGGTCCTCGCTGAGCGCAAGGCACTCGAGGACTCGGGAATGAGAGACGCGGCGCCCGAGGAGTATCGGCGTCGCCGATTCGCCCTGTCAGTCGCGGGATATTTCGTGGATCACCGACTTGCCCATGCTCTCACGCCTTTTCGCGTGCAGGCCCGCGCGGCAGAGGCCGTCAAGCAGAGCCTCGGCCCGTTTGACTTCCGCCAAGAGCTCGGGGCCATTGCTGGCGCCCGCACCTTGGTGGTTCATGGAGAGAACGATCCGCTCGATATTTCGTTCGCACGGGATACTGCCGTCCTGCTCGGGGCCCGCATGGAAGCGATTCCCCTGTGCGGCCATGTCCCCTACGTGGAAGCTCCAGAACCGTTCTTCGCTATACTGGGCGAGTTCTTGGGAGGTCACCGGTGAAGAAGTGCCCGACGTTCCTCATCGCTCTTGGCATCTTGTGGCTCATTCCCCGACCCGCGAGCGCCCAGGTCAAGACTGCCGCGTGTGGGCTCCGGAATCTCCCCCTGGCAGCGGGGAACACGTGGACCTACCGCAGCGGCTCGGTGGACGTCACCATCCGCGTCCTCGAGGTGACAGCGGGAAAGGACGCGGCAGGTCGTCCCGTGACCAAGATCTCGGTCGAGGAGAAGCTTCACGGGCGCACCCACACCACGAGCATGAGCTGCACGACGCAAGGGCTAAGCGTCCCACCGGATAGCTTCTTTTTCGCTGGAGAGCCCGGTGGGGCCGTCGGCGGCAAGTTCACTGAGACGGCACGCGAAGGCGTCACGTGGCCCCAGGACGCCGCGCTTGCCCCGGGCATTTCGTGGGTCGAGAAGGTCAAGGCGGATCAGAGCGGCCCTCACCTGGCAGCACACGTGGAAGTTGAGCGCCATGTCGCAGTGAAAGGCCCCGAGCAAGTCGTGAGCCCGCTCGGGCGGTTCACGGCGCAGAGGGTTGGATTTGAGCTGCGCGGGAGAGGCGTGGTGAAGGATCAGAAGCAGGAGCTTCCAGTGAAGCGCCCGGGCACCTTCTGGATTGCTCGCGGCGTTGGCGTCTTGCGGGTGGAAGATGCCTTTGACCGCGCCTGGGAGCTCGTTGGGACCAACCTCGTTCCTGGGCGTTAACCCTAGGTAAGATGGACCAGCAAGAACTTCAGGTACCGTCCCTCGGGGAACGACGGTGGTACCGGGTGGTCTACCCCGGCTCCCCGCACGTCGAGGACGCGCGCCGTGCGTCCGGTTTCCGAGACGCCCAGGGCGACCTGGGCCCAGAAATCGTCGGCCGTGACGTGACTCGAACAGGAAGCGGTGCAAAGGAGGCCCCCTTGCCGGGCGACGCTCGCCGCCGCGCGGGCAAGCTGGCGATAGGCGAGAAGCGCCCGAGGCTTTGCCTTTTCGCTCGGCGCAAAGCTCGGAGGATCGCAGATCACCATGTCCCACTTCCGCCGTCTCTCCATGGCGCCCTCGAGGAATTCGAGCGCGTCAGCGATGACGAGCTCCTGACCCGCCAGGGGGATTTCATTGCGCGCAAGGTTCCGCCTCGCCACCTCAATGGCGGGACGAGCCACGTCCACGGTGGTCACCTGGCGGGCTCCGCCCAGCGCGGCGGCCACCGAAAATCCGCCGGTGTAGGCGAACAGGTTGAGCACCCGGGCGCCAGCGGCAAGCTTGTGAACCAGGAGTCGATTGTCCCTTTGGTCGAGGAAGAAACCGGTCTTTTGGCCATGAACGACGTCGACCTCAAACTGGGCGTTCCCTTCGCGAATAACCACCGGCTCTTTGGGTTCCTCTCCTAGGAGCGCCTCTCCATGCGCCGTGCGGGCGCCCTTCCCTTCATCGGGGCGCGCCCATGCCCGTTCGACGGGGACCCCCCCACTCGCCGCGAGCGCAAGCACCTGCGATAACCTTGGCCGCCAGAACGCCCGAGCCGCAGAACCATCGAAGCGCACCACCGCAAGGCTCACGTAGAGGTCGACCACCAAGCCAGGACAGAAGTCCCCCTCCCCATGGATCAGGCGGACGCCATCACTGTCCAAGTGCGTGGCCGCCGCCTTGCGCAAGGCCACAGCGCTTCCAACACGCCGTTCAAGCCACTCGTCGTCGAGCGCCTGGTCGGGGTCCCTCGACATCACCCGCACAGCGATGGGCGAGTCGGGATCAAAGAAGCCTCGTGCCAGCGGCCGGCCTCTTGGATCCTCAACGAGGACCTCATCCCCGGCAGCTAACCGGCGCCCGTCCGGCGCCAGGGCGTGGCGATAGACCCAGGGGTGCCCGGTCAGGATGTGGCGCGTGATGTCCTTGGCCAACCTAAGGCGCTTCACTTGTCCTCCTCGAGGCCGCGCCTGAGTAACCAGGAAAGGGCATCGGCCAGCCCCTCGCGGTACTGCGGCGCCTTGGCAAGACGGGCCAAGTCCAACGGCACGGGGGCCGCGTCCACGCCAAGCCGGTTGGTCGGGTAGCGATCAAACAGGCCCTTCAAGCGGCGAGGAGTTTCCGAGAGATCGCAAGCCACGAGGGAAGAGAGGACAGGCCTCCCGGCTTGATCGCGAAACAGCGAGGTCGCGAGCACCACCCGGCCGTCTACTGAAAAACTGGGCGAGGCCTCCGACCCCACCTCGTCGTCGACCAGGTGGGTGGGAGGACCACCGGAGGCCAGCACCATCCACAGGTCATCGTCCTTGCGCGCGGGCGCGGGCGCGGCGTAAACGATCCACTTGCCGTCGGGTGACCACGTCGGCATGTGATCACGTGGTCCCGAGGTCAGATCGGCGATACCGCCCCCGTCGGAATCCATGAGACGAAGCCGACGGGTGCCCCCTTGGCTGGCGACCAGCGCAATTCGCCGTCCGTCTGGAGACCACGCAGGCTCGAGTTCGTCCTCGGGCAGAGAGGTGAGGCGTCGAAGCCCAGCTGGGGCGAGCTCTCCGCCTGGCCCCCGCCGCAGGTCGAGCCGAAAGACGTCCAGTCCGTCTCCCCCCCTGGTCGACGCAAAGGCGATGGACCGTCCATCGGGCGACCAGGTGGGTGCGCTGTCGAGTCCAGCGTCATCCGTGAGGCGCTGCACCTCGCGTGTCGCGAAATCGATGACCCAAAGTGACCACTCTGAAGGAGATTCCCGTCCTCTGGACGAGGCAAAAGCGACATGACGACCGCCTGGAGACCAGGCGGGCATGAGGTCCACGGATGGCTGAGCAAGGAGCTCGGTGAGGTCGGCCCGGCGCTGACCCGATTCGTCGATCAGGACGAGCCGTGCTCCTTTGCCTGCGCGTTCCGAGGACACGATGCGCGCTGCCCCTTCTTGCACGAGCTCATTCAGCACGTCGGGGCCATCTCGATCAGGAACCTTGTCGCGGGGCGTCACCGAGCCGCACGAGGCCAGCAACGTCGTCGCGAGAGCCAGCGTTAGGCGCGCCGCAGCTTGTTCGGTCCACCCCAACGGGCGGACGATATCACACGACGGCGATCGGGCGATCCCACAGGGAGATCGTCACACGGCCCCGGTCGCCGACGAGGTCCCCACCCGACTGGAAGGGCGACGGGCGCGCGACCACGAGCTCGACCCTGTCCACGAGGAAATCGTGCAGGCGCGGGCTCGCGTAGCGCCCGTGCCAAATTAGAGGAAGACCGGCCAGGATTTCCGCAGCAGGCGCGTCGCTGAGGCGAAGCTGAAACCGGCCAGGTTCCTTGTCCGCATGCGGAAACATCTTCAGGCCGAGACCATAGTAGGGAATCGTCGAAGCCGCAGCGAGTGAGGCCATGCCGCGCCAAAGTACGCGCCCTTGCGGGATGGGATCGCCCATTCGCTCACCACGCACGTTCAATTTGACGGCAGGCGAGCCGCGGTTGACCGCCACGACTTCTACCCTCTCGGACAGGACAAAACGGGGCAGAGAGCGGGTGGCGATCGACAAGAAATAGCGGGCGCCGGCGCTGCTTATTGCGTCAGCGAGCCGGGCCTTCCGCAGGCCGTCCACCGTCTTGCGGAAGTCGTCGAGGATCTGGGCATCGAGGCCAAAACCAGCAAAGACGGTAGGTCGCTCCTCGACCTTGAGGAGCTGGAGCGTCCGCGCGGCTTTCGCCTTGCGCGCGCGGCGGAGGTCATCCATAACGCCTCTTGGCGTGGCGGGACCAGCGCCCACCGTGTAGGCCACGGCGTTGCCCGTCCCCAAGCGGAGCACGCCAACCTCGGGCAAGTCAACGCCGCGTCGTACCGAAGCCGCGACCAACGCAGCGACGCCCTGGGAGAACGTTCCGTCGCCCCCACCCCACATCACGGCCTCGTAGCCGCGACGCACAATCTCATCCGCAATTCGCTGGCCCTCGTCGAGGGCCTTGGAAACGAACAGATCTTGTCTTGGAACCACTGCGCGCATCCACGCCAGTGTTTCATCATCGACCTTGTGGGCGTTCACGTTGAGCACGACAGCCACGCGACGCCTCGTAGTACTCTGGCCGAGCGACAGGGGCAGTGACGAATAAGGAAGTGCGACCATGAACTCTCCTTGACCGAGAGCGTCCTGCACTGTGCGGGCCAACGACGATGCGCGAATGATTGAAACAATTTCGCCAACTTACATGACGACTAACCGACGAGCTCTGCATCGAGCGCGTGGCAGGTGCGTAGGGATGGTGGCAGATGTGGGTGGGGAATATTTAGAACCGTACCCATAGTTGATTGGCGCAAGGAGCCACGGATGGAAGCATTCCACGAGAAGTGTCCTCGGTGCGGCGCCCTGGTACACAAAGTCGCTGGACGCTGCAAGCACTGCAAGGCAGATCTCGTGGCGATTCGAGGGTCTTCCGAGGCGCTCCCTCCCCGAGCCGCGCCCCAAGCCGAGCCAAGCAAGAAATTCACCAAGACCTCAGCAAAGAGAACCACGCGCTTGCCCCTCGCCATCGCCGCGCTGCTCGCCTTGATCGCAGGGATGGGGATAGGCGCACTGGCTGAACGGTTCCTGGCATCGGGGAACCGCTCAGTTATCCCTTCAAGTGCAAGGGGACGCTGAGACTTAGTGCCCCGTCTCGGCGGCCGCTGGCACCTCCTCGGGCTGCTCAAACCCGGTTTCCTCACTCGGCTTCGGGAAAGCGAAAACGATGAGCAACAGGACTAAAGCAACGGCTCCTGCAGACACCCAGCCGATGAGATTTGCTTTCTTTTCGATGACCGAAGAGCGCTCTTCAAAGACGACAAACATCTGCTCTTCTTCCGGGGGGAGCGACGTGAACGACTCGAGTGCCATGACAATCCTCCAGAGCGCCGACAGCGGTCGGTAACATAGCGCTGTCATCCATGCGAATCAAGCGAGGTGCCCGGGCCCAGGCGAGGTTGGCGAGGCTCACGTCCCTTGACACGCCGCGTCGTGCTTCATTACCGTTCTTTCATGGCCAAGAAGACCAACGGAGCCTCGAACAGCAGAAAGGGGTTGCTTGGGCACGGGGGACGGGTGGCGGTCGTGGCGGGGCTGCGCACCCCGTTCGCACGGCAAGCCACATCCTTTGGAGACGTGTCCGCGCTCGACCTGGGACGGATGGCCGTCAAAGAGCTCATCGAGCGCGCGGAGATCGCGCCCAAAGAGATCGATACCGTGGTCTTTGGGCAGGTTTTGCCGTCGCTGTCGGCACCGAACATTGCGCGCGAGATCGTGCTCGGCACCGGTATTCCAGCGGCTGTCGAGGCGTACTCCGTGTCCAGGGCGTGCGCGACATCCCTCCAGGCAATCGCGAGCGCCGCAGAGTCGATTCTCGCCGGAACGGCCCGGGTGGCCATCGCGGGTGGAGCCGATTCGACGTCTGATATTCCGATGACCGTGTCCAAGCCACTCGCCAAGGCCCTTCTCACGCTGTCGAAAGCCAAGACAGTCAGGGATCGCATCGCCGCCTTGAATGGACTGGGCTTAGGCGACCTCCTGCCCGTTCCGCCTGCGCTAACGGAGCCGTCGACGGGACTCACCATGGGGGAGAGCGCCGAAAAGATGGCGCAAGAGAACGGCATCAACCGGAAGGATCAAGACGACTTCGCCCATCGCTCCCACCTCCTCGCGGCCAAGGCCTGGGCCGAAGGGAAACTCGATGACGAGGTCCTCCGGGCCTACGTTCCGCCCGACTTTGGCGTTGTCGCTCGGGACAACAACGTCAGGGAGGAGTCGGACCGAGCCAGCTACGACAAGCTAAGGCCGGCGTTCGACAAGAAATTCGGGACCATTACGGCGGGTAACTCGTCGCCGCTCACCGATGGAGCAGCGGCGGTCCTGCTCATGAATGAAGAGAAGGCCAAGGCGCTTGGCAAGAAGCCACTGGGGTACCTCCGCTCCTGGGCATTCACCGGCCTAGATCCGAGAGAGCAGATGCTCATGGGCCCCTCCTATGCTGCGCCTATAGCCCTGGATCGCGCTGGACTAAAGCTCGGCGACGTCGATCTCATCGACATGCACGAGGCGTTCGCAGCGCAGGTCCTCTCTAACGTGCAGGCGTTCTCCTCCAGGAAATTCGCCGCGGAGAAACTCGGGCGGCAGGAGCCGCTCGGGGAAATCGACATGGACAAGTTCAATGTCCTGGGCGGGTCGATTGCCATGGGCCATCCCTTTGCAGCGACCGGGGCGCGGATGGTGACGCAGGCGCTCCGCGAGCTTCACAGGCGAGGAGGGCAGCTGGCCCTGGTGACCCTTTGCGCTGCCGGCGGGCTCGGTGCCGCCGCGGTCCTGGAGGTGCAATGATGTCGACAGTGGAGACGGGCGCCCTGCCCACCGCGGTCATGCCGACTTCGCGTGCCCTCACGTGTTCCATCGACGAGCGCGGAATTGCGTGGGTCATCCTCGATGTGGTCGGCGAGGCGCAAAACACCCTGAATCCCCGTTTCTCTGGCGAGCTCGAGGACGTCCTTTCTCGGCTCGAGAAGGATGGGTCGATCAAGGCGGCTGTGTTGGCGAGCGGCAAGCCAGACAGCTTCCTAGCCGGCGCAGACGTGACCATGCTGAAGGGCCTGCGCAATGCCAAGGAGGCAGAGGAGCTCTCGCGCAGCGGGCAGCGGGTTTTCGATCGTCTAGAAGGTCTTCCCATCCCTGTGGTGGCTGCTATCCAAGGGGCGTGTCTCGGCGGCGGGCTCGAGCTCGCCCTGGCCTGCCGCGCGCGGGTGGCGGCAGAAGACCCAAAGACCGTCCTTGGCGTGCCCGAGGTGCAGCTTGGCCTCATCTGCGGGGCGGGCGGGACGCAGCGCCTGCCCAGGCTCATCGGCATCGGAAGAGCCCTGGAGCTCCTCCTTACCGGCAAGCACGTCAAGCCAAGGAAGGCCCAGTCGATCGGGCTCGTGGACGAGACATGCCCCCCCTCGATTCTGCGCGAGGTGGCCGCTCGCAAAGCGCTCTCGCTCGCAGCCGGCGCGGGACCGGGAACAAGAGCGAGGAGACGGCTCCGCCCCTCCGCGCGATCCAAGCTCGCAGAGATGGCACTCGAGGACAACCCCCTGGGTCGGACAATCCTGTTCAAGAAGGCCAAGAAGAACGTGCTCAAGAAGACCCGTGGGCACTACCCGGCTCCCTTGCGCACGCTGGAGGCGGTACGGGTTGGTATTGAGAAGGGAGCGCAGGCGGGCTATGCGGCGGAAGCGCGGCTCTTTGGTGAAAGCGTCGTGGACCCGGTCGCCAAGAACCTCATCGGGCTGTTTTTTGCCCAGACCGCGTTGAAAAAGGACTCGGGTGTCGACGACTTGAACGTGGTGCCGCTGCCGGTGAAGAAGGTGGGCGTGCTCGGCGGCGGGCTCATGGGCGGTGGAATCGCGTACGCGTCGGCCGCGGTCGCGAAGATCCCCGTGCGTATCAAGGAGGTCGATGATGCCGGGGTCGCGCGCGGCCTCTTGCACGTGCAGGGGCTACTGGACCAGCGGGTGAAGCGACGGTCCATCACGCCCCTTGAGGCGCAGGACATGATGGCGCTCGTTTCGGGCACGACTGACTTCTCGGGATTCCACGGCGTGGACCTCGTCATCGAGGCGGTGTTCGAGGATCTCGAGCTCAAGCATCGCCTTCTCAAGGACGTGGAGGCCGTGGCCACCGCGGGCTGCGTCTACGCGTCAAACACCTCGACGATACCGATCTCGAAGATTGCCGAGGCTTCATCGCGGCCAGAGATGGCGTGCGGCATGCACTTCTTCTCCCCCGTGCACAAGATGCCGCTCCTCGAGGTCATCGTGACTCCACAGACCGCCCCATGGGTCACGGCTACTGCAGTCGCGCTTGGGAAAAAACTCGGCAAGACGGTCATCGTCGTCAACGACGGTCCGGGTTTCTACACCTCCCGAATCCTTGGCCCGTACATGAACGAGGCCACGTTCCTCCTCGCGGAGGGCGTGCCGATCGAGGTCATCGACAAGGCACTCATGGCCTGGGGATTTCCCGTGGGGCCCCTCACGCTCCTCGACGAAGTGGGCATCGACGTGGCGTTCAAAGCCGGGAAGGTCATGCAGAGCGCCTTCGCGGCACGGATGACCACGCCGCCAGTCATTGCCAGGCTAGCCGAGGACGGGCGCGCGGGTCGGAAGAACCAGAAGGGGTTCTACCTTTACGGTGGCAAGGAAAAGCGGCCCGACGAATCGGTCTACGGCGTCGTAGGCGTCGTTCCCACGAAACGGCCACCGCCGGCGGAGGACATCGCCGAGCGTGTCGCGCTGCAGATGATCAATGAAGCTGCCCGTTGTCTTGGGGAGGGGATCCTACGATCCCCAAGGGATGGCGACATTGGGGCCATTTTCGGCCTCGGCTTCCCGCCGTTTCGGGGTGGACCTTTTCGATGGCTCGATTCCGAGGGGATTCGTGAGGTCGTAGCTAGGCTCGACCGGCTCGCCCAGGCGCACGGCCCGCGCTATGAAGCAGCACCCATCCTTCGCGACTACGCCAGGAGTGGAAAGGAGTTCTACCCCACGTAGCGGCGGGCTCTGGACCGTGCTTGGGCAGCACCGCGCCTTATTGTGAGAGTCATGAACGTGACGCGCGTGGCACACGTGCGCGCGACTGCCACGCTGGTCCTGGGCGCAGCCGTGGCCCTAGCCGCGGGCATCCTCTTTGTCAGGATCGCCTACGACGTCTACCGCGGTGAAGTCCTCCACTGGGACATGCAGGTGCTCACCTGGATCCAGGCGCACCGGCATCCGCTGCTCACCTATTTCTTCGAACGCACGACCGCCCTGGGCTCAAACCTCATTCTCGTCGTAGTCGCCGTGGGAGCCTGCGCGGCCCTTTTTCTCTCCGGCCGACGGGACATGGCCGCCGCCATTGCCGCCGCTCTCTTGGGGGGGCAGCTCCTGTCAGGTGGCCTCAAGCTCCTTTTCGCAAGGCCGCGACCTGACGTCCCCGCATTGACGAGCGCGCGAGGGTACGCGTTTCCCAGCGGGCATGCCGTGAACTCGGTGGTTTTCTTCGTGACCCTCGCGCTCCTCGTGAGCGGTCACGTCAAGGGGAGAGCGCTCCGCATCTTCCTCTTGCTCTACGCCTTGTTCGTCGGCGCCTTGGTGTCCGTGTCACGCCTCTACCTGGGGGTCCACTATCCAAGCGACGTCTTGGGCGGCGCCTTGGTGGGCATTTCTTGGTCGATCACCGTGGTGATCTTCGAGCATCTCTTTTGGCACGCCAGGCGATCTCGCTGACACTTTTTTCCACTCGGGCTCTTCCGAGGCGCAGGATCGCCCCGAGTCAGGTACGATGCGCGGAAAGGAGATTAGAATGCGACGGAATGCGTGGCTACCCGTGGCCCTTGCCCTGTCCCTGGCTTCTTCGAGCGCGGTTGCCCAAGAAGATGCGCTTGGAATCGACCCGCCGTCCGATGAGGACACCGCCGATGAACCTGCGGCACCCGAGGCAGAGACCGTCGAGTCTTCGGTCGCGGAGCAGGTTTCCGCGTCGGCGCCAAGGAGGTTCACGAAACAGGACTACCCCACTGAGCTCATCCTGCGCCCCTTGACGCTGCCTGCCGAGCAGGCAGAGATCTCGCTCGACGTCCCCGTGGTCACCACCGAGGAAGTCGCACTGACCCAGGTTCTGCGCGGCGCCTACGGCATCAACGGTGACTTGACGATCGGATTGACCTATAGCTTCGGCGCGCAGACGCTTTCTCCCGCAAGTTACGAGGCGAGCAAGGCCTTCTCCCTCGACGGCGCGTACACGATTGTCCCGGGATGGCTCGCCGTCCAGGCCAGCATGCCCTTCTACGTGGACCCCTTCGCGATGTCGGTCGCATTGGGCGTCCCGTTCCGGGTCACGCTGAGCAGCAAGTGGGCCCTCTTTGGCGGGCAGAACCTTCTGCAGCTGAAGCTCGTGAAATTCCCGGTCGATCCCTCCGATCCGTCCTACAACATTGGCGTAGTCGTACGCGACCAGCCGGGCCAAGAGGAGCCGCCTGTGGGGCACCTCAACCTGAACTTTGGGGCGCTCTACCAGGCGAGGCCAGACATGGCCGTCACGTTCACGACCAGGTTCCGGCTTCCCGACTTCAACGAGGACGACATGCCCGTCTCGATGTTCATCGGCGGCACTTGGGCTGTCACCCGAGTCGTGGATGTCGGGGGGCGGATTGGGTTTGGCCGCGTGGACGAGGTCAAGGACTCGCTGACCCTCGCCGTCTTCGCGGCGTACCGGCTATAGGCTGCGCGCCCCATGTCCCGCGACGTCCTTTCGACAGCACAGCGTATCGGAGCGGCCAAGAGGGCCCTTGCCGGTTGGCTCGGCGTGGCCGCCGTGCTGTGCGCTCTTGCTCCTGTCGCGTTGGCTTGGTCTCCACTTCCCCGGGTGCAGTTCTACTCGGTCCTAGAGGACAGCAGCGGCAACTACAGTGCCCTGCGCGCCATGGACCGGAAGACCCCAGTGGGCGAGGATCGCCACGCCATGGCCACCGTTCTCGCCACGGCGTCGGCCCTCACCATGCTGATCTGGATAACCTGGCAAGCTGCCGAAATAGACATGCTCTATCGTCGCCAGCCCAGGAAGGTCACCGGGAACGTGATGCTCCGAATCGGGATTTCGAGCGTCGTTGGCGTCGGATTCCTCGTCTATTACCTCCTCGTCCGGGCGACCCAGGCGAAAGGGCTCGACGGACGTTCCTACTTGGTCCTGGGCGAAGGCGGCCAGCACGCCCTGCTCGGCGCGTTTGTCGTGACTTTCGCGGCCCTCACGGCGGCCCTCGCATGGAGTGCGGTGCTCAGGAATTCGGGAAAGGCGGGACCAACCGCGGAGCTACCTACACCGTAGCAAACGCCTCGTCGGGAATCTCCAGGGCGCTCAGATCCTCGGTCTGAAGCGTCTTCGCCTTGTAGAAGACCCCTGGAAGCACGTTCCGCGAGTAGTAAAGGGCGGAATGACGCTTGCCCTGGTAGAACGCGCGATCGGCATGGCCCTCGGGAAGAGTGGCGGACGCCTCTTCGGCGACCCGAGCGGCGTCGAGCAAGAGCCAAGCGATGGCTGTCTCTGCCATCATCTCGAGGAATCGGTTGGCGACGAGTGGCACCATCGCGATTCGCCCAGACTGGAACCAGCCGAGGAGCTGCATGGCAGAAGCTCCCAGAGCCTCCGACGTCTTTCCGAGCGACTTGATGTCGTTGCCTAGCACGGGGTGGCTGGAGTGTGCGGCGACGAAGGCACCGATGTCCCCAAGGAAGGCTCGGAAATGCTGGCTCCCCTGCATGCCCAGCTTTCGCCCCACCAGGTCCATCGCCTGGATGTGATTTGTTCCCTCGTAGATCGAGAAGATCTTCGCGTCACGGCAGCACTGCTCGACCGGGTGATCCTTGAGGAACCCTGCGCCGCCAAACACCTGGATGGCGGTCTCGCAAACGCGGAATGCCTGATCGGAAGCGTAGCTTTTCGAAATTGGAGTAAGGAGCTCCACCTGCCCATGGTGGTATCCCGCCTGCTTGTCGTCAGAAGCAAGTGCGGTGGCACGATCCTCGTGCATCGTAAGCTTGTAGATGAGCATCCTGATCCCCTCGACCCGTGACTTCATGTCGAGGAGCATGCGGCGCACGTCGGGATGCATGAGGATCGGTACCCGTTCGGCGCTAGCGTCCTTCCACTGGGTAATGTGTGATCCTTGCCGCCTTTCACGCGCGTATTGCAGGGCGTTGAGGTACGCCGACGATGCCACGCCGAGGCTCTGGATGGCGACAGCGATACGGGCGCCGTTCATGAGCTTGAACATCTGCCCCATGCCGACGTGCTCTTGGGTCCCTACGAGCTCGCCGACGCACCGGTCGTTCTCGCCGAAATTGAGGACGCAGGTCGCCGAGCCGTTGATCCCCATCTTGTGCTCGATCGAGCCGACGCTGACGTCGTTGTCCTCTCCGAGGGTGCCATCGGCGCTGATCCGTCGCTTGGGTACAATAAACAGGGACAGGCCCTTGGTTCCAGGAGGCGCTCCCTCGATGCGCGCCAGCACGAGGTGGACGATGTTTTCGGCCATGTCATGGTCGCCACCCGTGATGAAGATCTTGGTCCCGCTGATGGAATAGAGGCCGTCTGGAAGGCGTTTCGCCACCGTCTTGGCCGCGCCGACATCGGACCCGGCTTGGGGCTCGGTGAGGCACATGGTTCCGCCCCACTTCCCATTGAACATGTTCACCAGGTAGTTGTGCTGCTGCTCCTTGGTGCCGAACGTAGCAATGACTTCGGCTGCCCCCGTGGCGAGGCCCGAATAGATCGCAAAGGCGGGATTCGAGCCGCAGAGGAACTCCTCGGCCATCGCGTTGAGCGTGAATGGAGCGCCTTGGCCGCCGTGGTCTTCGGCGGCCGAGAGGCTTCGCCAGCCTGCTTCGTAGAGCTTGCTCCAAGCGTCCTTGAAGCCCGGGGGCGTGAACACGTGCCCTTTTTCGAGACGGCAGCCATGCCTATCACCCACGGGATTCAGAGGTCCCGTGACCTCGCGCGCAAAACGGTCGATCTCGGTGAGGACCATGTCTACTTCGTCTCGTCCCCAACTCGCGAAAGGCTGCTTGCCAAGAATGTCCTCGAACTTCAGCAACTCGAAGAGGACGAAGCGGATCTCACGCAGGTCGGCCTTGAATCGGTTGACTGCTTGGGTCACAGGTCACCTCGCTGAATGAACCTTCATTCATTTTGTACTGCTGCAACGCGACGCGTCAAGTGCTTTTGCAGCAGGTCTCCGCTCGAAGGCACCAATGCGCCTGGCAACGACCAAATCATGGCGGTTACTGCAGGATAGCGACACGCTCGCCAAAGAGCCGCTCAAGCCTTAGGAGCAGGTCATCCGATGGAGTGACGGCGAAGTCGGTTCCCAACGGCACGACCGTTTCCGAGCGCATGGGGATCTTGAGGTGCACGTACGTGGCGCAGGAGCCCTTGTGGGCCTGGAGAATGCCCTTGAGCTCACCCACTTGCTCGGGGGTGACTTGGTTGGCATTGAGGAGGATGTGAATGCGCGTGGTCTTCTGGGCTCGCGCATGGGCGAGCGGAATCGCTCCGTCGAGAATGAAGCGGAGGTCGGCCTTCTCCGCGTCCCCTTCGTCCTTGATTTTCCCGGTACAGAGGAGGGGCTCATCAGACGTCAGGATCGAATGGACTTTCTCGAACACCTTGGGAAAGACGACGACTTCCACTTTCCCATACTGGTCCTCGAGATTGAAGAAGGCCACGCGGCCGTTACCCGACTTCGTGGGCTTGTCCTTGTATTCCGTCACCACTCCGCCAACGGAGACCTCTTGGTCCCTATCGGCAAGGCCCTCTAGTTCCGAGGTGTTGGCGTTGGCGTACCGGGAGATATCCCCTTGAAAGCGGTCCAGCGGATGGCCGGTGATATAGAAGCCAAGGCATTCCTTCTCGAAGGCCAGAAGCTGCTTGGGAGGCCACTCCTCGAGCGGCTGGTAGGTCTCGCCATTGACCGTCGTTGCCGCGGCCATTGGGGCAAGACCAAAGAGGGAGCGTTGCCCGCTCTTTCGATCCTTCTGAGCCTGGGCTGCCCGCTCGAGCGCGGTCTCGAGCGCCGCGAAGACCTTGGCTCGATTGAGCTTGAGCTTCTTCCCAAGCCCATCAAACGCGCCCGCCTTGATCAAGGCCTCGACTACTCTCCGGTTGACCTTTTGGGTGTCGACACGGTTGCAGAAATCATAGATCGACTTGAACGGCCCTCCCTCGACACGGGCTTGGAGTACGACCTCGACCGCACCCTGCCCGACCCCCTTTACCGCTCCAAGGCCAAAGCGAATGCACTTTTGTCTTGCTTCCTCGACGACAGAGAAGTCGAGCTCGGAGTCGTTCACGTCGGGTCGCTCAACCCTTAGCCCCATGGCCCGCGCCTCGGCGATGAACTTGACGATGTTGTCCGTGTTGTCCCGGTCGCAAGAAAGCAGGCCAGCCATGAACTCATGGGGGAAATGACGCTTGAGGTAGGCCGTCTGGTAGGTGACCAGCGCGTATGCCGCGCTATGGCTCCGGTTGAAGCCATACTCGGCAAACTTGGCCATCAGGTCGAATACCTCGTCGGCGATCTTTTCAGGGATCTGCCGCCCCTTGGCTCCGTCGAGGAAATTGGCCTTTTGCTTGGCCATTTCCTCGGCCTTTTTCTTCCCCATCGCACGCCGGAGAAGGTCCGCCTGCCCCAGGGTGTAGCCAGCCATGACCTGGGCGATTTGCATGACCTGCTCTTGATAGACGATGACGCCGTAGGTGTCGGCGAGAAGCGGCTCGAGGAGCGGATGAGGATAGGTGACCTTCTTCTTTCCGTGCTTGCGATCAATGAAGTCATCGACCATGCCCCCTTGAAGAGGTCCGGGCCGATAGAGGGCGACCGCCGCGACGATGTCTTCAATGTTGTCGGGCTTGAGCTTCTTGAGCATTTCTCGCATGCCCGACGATTCAAGCTGGAACACGCCGGTCGTATCGCCGGCGCCGATCATCTTGTAGACCTCTGGATCGTCGATCCGGATCTTGTCGATATCGAGCGGAGTCTCGCTCGAGCTCCTTTGCTGGTTAATGAGCTTCACCGCGGTGTCGATCACCGTCAGGGTCTTGAGCCCGAGGAAGTCGAACTTGACGAGCCCTGCGGCCTCGACCTCGTCCTTGGCGAACTGGGTGACGATTTCGCCGTTGTCACCCTTGAAGCAGGGGACATGGGCCCAGAGCGGGTTCTCGGAGATGACCACCCCGGCGGCGTGCATCCCGGCATGGCGGTTTAGCCCCTCGAGCCTCTTGGCAAAGTCGAGAAGCTCGCGAACCTTGGGATCGTTTTCGTACAGCTCCTTGAGCCGAGGTTCTTCCGCAATGGCCTTGTCGATAGGGGGTGGCTTGCCCTGCCTCGGTTCGGGCACGAGCTTGGCGATCCGGTCAGCCTCGGAGAGCGGAATCGCAAGGGCACGGGCCACGTCGCGCACGACCCCGCGCGACTTGAGCTGATGAAACGTGGCGATCTGACCAACGTTCTCCTTGCCGTACTTCTGCGTCACGTACTCAATGACTCGGTCGCGCTTGTTCATGCAAAAGTCGACGTCGAAGTCGGGCATGGACACGCGCTCGGGATTGAGGAAGCGCTCGAAGAGGAGCTTGAACGGAATAGGATCAATGTCCGTAATACGGAGCGCCCACGCGGCGACCGACCCGGCACCCGATCCTCGGCCGGGCCCGACTGGGATTTGATGTTCCTTGGCCCAATTGATGAAGTCCCAGACGATCAAGAAGTAGCCTGAAAAGCCCATCTTCTTGATGACTGAGAGCTCGTATTCAAGGCGCTGATGGTATTCGCCCTCGTCGAGTGGCTCACCACGCCCACGCTTTTCCTGGAAGCGCCGCTCGAGCCCATCACGCGCGACCTTGTCCACGTAGGAATCCAGGTCGTACCCCTCGGGGACCTTGTACCTGGGAAGGAGGGTCTTGCCGAGCTTGAGCTCGACATCGCACAGGGAAGCGATCTTTTCGGTGTTCTCTAGGACCTCGGGCCAGTCGTGGAATGCCGCCTCCATCTCGCCCGGGCTCTTGATGTAATAGGCATCATTCTTGTGGTGAAGGCGATTTTCGTCGTGCACCGTCTTTTTCTGCTGGATGCACATCAGAATTTCGTGCGCCTTGTAATCCCCCCGGTTCACGTAATGGCAATCGTTCGTGGCCACGACCGGAATTCCCAAGTCCCGCCCCATGGTGCGGTAGGCCTCGTTGACCTTGTCCTGCTCCTCGAGGCCGTTAGGCATGACCTCGAGGTAGTAGGAGCCGGGCTCGAAGATGGAGGCATATTCCTTGGCAACCTCCTTGGCCTTGGAAACGCCTTCGCGCATGACGGCCTGGGCGACCTCGCTTCCAAGACAGGCGGAGAGGCCAATCAGCCCGGCCGAGCGCTCGCGGAGGATCTTCTTATCGATACGGGGATGGTAATAGAACCCCTCTAGGAAACCCATGGAGTTGAGGTACGAGAGGTTCTTGTACCCCTCTTCGTTTCGAGCGAGGAGGATGAGGTGGTGATTCCTGCGGTTTGACTTGTCGAAGCGGTCGTCACCGGCCACGTAGGTCTCGCAGCCGAAGATTGGTTTCACGCCGTACTGCTTGGCTTTCTTGAAGAAGTCGACCGCACCGAACATGTTGCCGTGATCGGTCAAGGCGACGGATTTCATCCCTAGCTCGAGGACTCGTGGGAACAGGTCCGAGAGGCGAATGGCGCCATCAAGCAGGCTGTAAGACGAATGCAGGTGAAGGTGCGTGAACTCGCCGCCCATCTTTTCCTCGCAAGCGATGCGGAGTGTAACCGTCTTCCCTTCTACCGCACCCCTATGACAGCGATGGACGGAATCGAGGCGGTCGCTAGAACTTCGCCGTTACGCCCGCCTTGAAGTTGTAGATGATGTCCCGCTCGAGCATGGGCTGGTTGAACAGGTTCGAATGGCTGGGGCGCTCGGATTGGAAGGGTGCGCCCTCGATCATGAAGTAGAGGCTGATTTTCTCCATGACCGCGGCTTCGACCACGCCGGAAAGGTAGAGTCGGGCGCCGGAGTCCCGGTCTTGGAGATCCTTGGCGTTATTGACTGTCTTGCCCAAGAGCTCGCTGGCGCGCGACAGGTCGACCTGGGTCGCGTCTTTTGTGCAGGCCCGAGGTCCATCATCCGGTATCCCATCGCCGTCAGTGTCGTTCATGCGCTCCCCCACGTCGGCGCAAAGTCGGTCGCTCCACACGTCCACGTAGGCACGCCCGGTTGCGTTGACGATGTTGTTGAAGTTTATCGTGGCCATGGCACCCGCTTGGAGCGTGAACGCGTTGCGGCCGTTGAACCCCCCACCCCCACCGATGGTGCCGAAAGCGCCGAAGGAAAACGGATGGCGCTCGAACACGCGGACGCGGGTGTGCCCGAGGATTTCCCAGGTGGTGAGCAGGCTTCGGAATCCAACGCCGACATCCCACCCCAGCGCACGGGCGTCCATCACGCCCACGGTGGCCCGCCCTTCGAGGAAGTATGGATAACCCACCCCCACGTCGGTCGAAAAACGACCCATCGGCATGGTCCGAGCACCAAACGAAGAAAGGCCTCGCTTCACCGTAGCGACCTGTTCGGGGGTTGGTCCGGTCTCGATGCGACGAAGGTCGGCATTCACGATGCCGAGCTTGCCGCCTTCGACCCGAACCGTCTGCTCGAACGCATGAAAGCCTTCCTTGCGAATCCGCACCACGTGGTCACCCACCTCGACGTCTTCGCGGACCATCGGTGTCTTGCCCACGGGGATACCGTCGACGACCACTTCGGCCCCCTCGAGGTTCGAAAGGAACCGGAGCGTACCTACGGCCAGGAGCTCCGCAGTGATCGGCAGCTCGCGTCCTGCCTCCACGCTCACCTTCTGCTCGAACTTCGCATAGCCCTGCTGCTCCACGACGACGAAGTGCTCACCCGCCGGAAGATCCTTCTCAACCGGGACCGTCCCCACGCTGGCGCCATCGATGAATACCCTCGCCTCAGGCACGGGAGAGACGATCTTCACCCTCCCCACCTGCGAACTGCTCGCCATCCCTTCGGGAACAAGGTCCAGCTTGAGGATCACCGACTGGCCATTGTTGATCGTGACTTTCTCCTCGCGAGGCGCATGTCCCTTGGCCTTGACCTCCACGATATGCGGACCCGTGGCGATACCGGTCAAGTCAATCGGCGCGACCCCCTTTTGCGTCCCATCGAGCCAGACCTCGGCTTCGGCCGCGTTCGAAAGAACTCGGATCGTGCCTCCCACCTGCACCGTCGAGCTGAGCTGCGCGAACGCCTTGGTGCGCTGGCCCCCCTTGACGGTGACCGTCTGCTTCCAAGGCATGGCGGGAGCCTTGCGTACTTCAATGACGTGAACCCCCTCGTCCAAGTTCTCGACGACCGTGGGCGTCGTGTCAGGGGCAAGCTTGCCATCGACCGAAACTTCGGCGTCAGGCACGTCGGCGTCCACGAGGATGGAGCCCTTGGGTGTCTCGACAACGAGCGGACGCAGGACCGGCGCGATGCTCTGCTTCTGTCCCTGCTGCAAGGAAACCCATTGTGAGTAGTCCTGGAAGCCGGTCTTCTTGACCTCAACGAGGTGGCGTCCCTCGGGGACGTTGACGAGGGTCGGCGCCGTCCCCTCGGCAAGTTGCCCATCGACGTATACCTGGGCCCCGAACACGTTGGGATCGGCGGCCGCCTGGATATCGACAACGCCTGGGATGACCTGTTTTTCGAGCGGTGTGAAGAAGTCCTTGCTCTCGCGGTCGACTCGGATGAGCCTCTCGTAGGGCTTGTACCCTTGGAGCTCTACGATGAGCTTGTAGTCGCCCTTGACGAGCTTGCCGCTCCACGGTGTGTAACCGACAACTCCGTACTGCTTGTCATCGAGGAAGATCATTCCCCCTTGTGGAGAGCTGTCGATCTTGACCGCGACCTTGCGCCCCTTGCGTGGCGGGCGCGGCGTGGCCTGCGCGAAGAGCTCCGGGGATAGACCGAGGACGAGGACAAGCGTGATCAGTGCACGTGTGAGAGTGGTCACGGGGGATCCTCCAAAGGCCTCTCGCATGGTAGGCGACGGCGACGAGTAGGTCAATCGGAGGCGCTCACCACCCCGCCAAGAACGAGTCCAAAGAGGATCATGCCTAACAACACGCGATAAACGACAAATACCCCCAGGCTACGCGTGCGTAGAAAGCGGAGGAGCCACGCGATGCTCACATATCCAGCCACCCCGGAGACGATCGTGGCCAAGAGGAGGGGCATCAGCGAGCCTCCCTGTGCTGACAGCTCACGAACCGCAAAAGGAAGCTCGAACACGCCGGCAGCGCCTATGGCTGGAATCGACAAGAGAAAGCTGAAGCGCGCCGCATCGTCTCGGCGCAGGCCGAGGAAAAGCGCCGCGGCCAAGGTCGAACCGGACCGGCTGACCCCCGGCACAAGGGCACACGCTTGGGCAACTCCGATGAGCAATGCGTCGGCCAGGCGCAGGCTATCTAGCCCGCGCTCTTGCCTGCCACCTCGGTCGGCAATCCACATGACAACCGCCACGAGGATCAGCGCGGTGGCCACCACGTGCAGAGAGCGGGCCTCTCCTGTGACAACGTGCTTGAGCGCGATCCCCGCCACGCCGATGGGGACAGTTCCGGCAACGATGAAGAGCGCCAGGCGTCCGTGTCGCGATCTCCGGTCGGATACCACGGCTCGGAACATGGCAACCAGGTCGCGACGGAAGTACAGAATCACCGCGGCCAGGGTTCCCAGCTGAATCACGGCAGTGAACGCCGCCCCGGGGTCGGCAAGCCCGAGTATAGCCGGCGCAATCCGAAGATGTGCCGTGGAACTTATCGGCAAGAACTCGGTGGCCCCTTGGACAACGCCGAGCAGGATGGCGAACCAAGTGGTCATCGGGATACCTCACCGACCAGCGCCCCTGCCCGCGCCGCAGAGTATCCCCCCAGCTTTTCAGCGGCGCGCCGGAATTCCGGGGAGCGGATGGTGCCGAGCATCGCTCTGAGATGGGGCGTGTCGAGGGAGTCGACGGGAATGGCCAAGTCGTAGGGCTCACGCTCGAGGGGAACGAAGTCGAGACCGAGCGCATCGGCGGCGGCACGGATCGTCAGTGCACAATCGGCTACCCCGGACGATACGGCCACGGCGGCCGCCATGTGCGTGTATTCCTCCCTCTCGTAGCCGCGGATGCCTGACGGATCCAGGCGGCGTTCGGCGAGCCGCGTGTCGAGGAGCACGCGGGTCCCCGCTCCTCGCTGCCTGTTGACAAAGGTGACGTCATCTCGGAGCAAGTCGGGGAAATCGCGGATTCCTTTTGGGTTTCCACGGGCCACCGTGAACCCCTGCTCTCTCTCGACGAGGCCGACCAAGGCCACACGCTTGCGCGGACATGCCCTTCTCACGTGCGGGACGTTGTATTCACCGGTCGCGGGGTCAATGAGGTGCGTTCCAGCGAAATGGCATTCGCCGCGCGAAAGGGCATAGAGTCCACCGAGCGAGCCGACGTTCGCCGATGCGAGCGAACGACCTGGGTGGTGACGTCGCAAGAGATCCCCGGCGAGGTCCAACGCCAAGTCGTGGGAACCCACGTGGACCAAGGTGAGCT
This sequence comes from Deltaproteobacteria bacterium, assembly GCA_016210055.1. Taxonomy (GTDB): domain Bacteria; phylum Myxococcota_A; class Polyangia; order Haliangiales; family SHYZ01; genus JACQUZ01. The sequence continues at coordinate 32,822 of JACQUZ010000089.1, forward strand.
CGGCCTCCGTGCGAGGTACGAGGAGCTCCACGTCTACCTCTTCACCTGCCTCGACTCCCTCGACGAGGGGGGGGATAATGAGGAGCGCGTTGGCGCGGGAAAGCGACGTGATGACTCCCGCACCTCGCGCAAGAGGCGAACAAGTCCACCCGCCATCGATCCGTCCCGCCTGAACACGAATGACCTCCTCGTGCCCGACCTTGGAAGGAATCTTCCGGGCCACCCGTGCGCGCACCCGCTCACGGGCCAAGGGGGCCACGCCCAAGAAAAGAGCGATGAGCGGGCGCAGGAGCTTCTCGGCGGCGACCGCGCAGGAAACGGGATAACCGGGCAACCCCAGGATCGGCTGCCCTTCGTTCGTGACCCCCACAGCCGTGGGCTTCCCTGGCATGACGTTGATGCCGTGGACCAAGAGCTCGCCTAGAGATGCCAGGATGAACGGCGTGTGATCGTCACGGCCGGCCGAGGCTCCGGCGTTCATGACCACGATGTCACATGCCTTGAGCACGTCGCGGACCGCCGCCTCGAGCGCGCTCGGGTCATCGCGAACTGGCGGGATTCGGGTAGGCTCGCCTCCCCACTCGCGGACCAAGGCAGAGAGGACGTGCGTGTTGAACTCGATGATGTGCCCAGGCGAAACTGGGGCTCCTGGCTCGACCAGCTCGTCGCCGGTTGGAATTAGGGCCACTCGTGGCCTGCGCCGCACCCACGTGCGGGTGAGCCCCGCGGCAAGGAGCGCGCCTACATCGAAGGCGGTGAGGAGCTTCCCTTGCGGCACCACGAGCTCGCCGGTGACGACGTCCTCCCCCGTGAGACGAACGTTTTGCCACGGGGCCACGCTCGAGACGATTTCCAGAATTCCCGGCTCGGGCTCGTGCACGTCTTCGATCTTGATGACCGCGTCGTGTCCTCTTGGAATGGGGTCGCCCGTGTCAACGGGCACCGCGTCTTTTCCCAAGCACAACCGCACGGGCGCAATCTCAGACGCGCCCACGGTGCCTTCTGCTCGCACCGCGAACCCGTCCATGGCGGCGCCGTGATAGAAAGGAGAGGACAGTGCCGCGAACATGGGCCTGGCGCTCACCCTGCCGGCTGCTGCCGCGACATCTACTTCATCCTCGGGCAGGGGGTTGGCCAGTCGCACCCGCGCGCGCAGGGTTTCCCACGCCTCGGCGGCGTCCTTCATTTTCAAGTAGCTCAGCCGCAAAACCGCAGTACCTCCACGTCTTCCCCTTCGGCAACCCCCTCCGCATGCGATGGGATGACGACGTACCCGTTGGCCTTAAGCATCGTCGAGATGATTGCGCTCCCGCCCATGATCGGCTCAGCCCAGGTCTCTCCGTTACGGGAGATGAGCCGTACACGAAGATAGTCCTCGCGTCCTGCGACGGAGGGCACGCGCCTGGTCATCCGTGCCTTCACCCGTGCTGGCCACTCTTCGCGATCCCTCTCACCCCCCATGCGCCAGGTCAACGGGCGCACGAACATGTCGTAGATCACGAGCGCCGACACGGGGACTCCGGGCATGCCGAGGACCGGCTTTTTTCCCACGCGTGAAAGGATCGTGGGCTTGCCTGGCCTGACGCTGATGCCGTGGAACAGGATCTCGGCCCCCAAGCCCTCGAGGACAGAGGCCGTGAGGTCCCGCACGCCTACCGAGGAGCCACCGGACAAGATCAACATGTCGCTCTGCTCGAGAAGGCCTGCACAACGAGCCGCGATTTCTGCGGCGTCGTCTCGGGCGACGCCACCCAAGAGCACGCACGCCCCATCCTTCTTGGCCTGGGCAGCCAACGCGTATTGGTTGACATCCCGCACCTGGCCCGGGCGTGGCGTCTCGGTGGGAGCGACAATCTCGTTTCCCGTGGAAAGGATCGCCACGCGCGGCCTTCGGTACACGGTGAGCTGCGGGATCCCAAAGGCGGCCAGCGCGCCCACGTCCTGGGGCCTCAGGCGACGACCAGCGGGGATCACCACGTCTTCCTTGCGGATGTCCTCCGCGGGCCGGATCACGTTTTCGCCGGGTGCCACTCCCTTGTGGATCTCCAGCTCGTCCCCTTCCCCCTCGCTCGTGTATTCGACCATCACGACAGCGTCGGCGCCGAGGGGTACGACACCACCCGTTGAAATGCCAACCGCTTCGCCAGCGCCGACGGAGTCAGGGAAAACGTCTCCCATGGGGACCGAGCCGCGCACGCGGAGGAACGAAGGGACCGCATCCGAAGCGCCGAAGGTGTCCTTGGCGCGCACTGCGTACCCATCCATGGCAGCACGCGCGCTGGACGGCATGTCTTCTCTTGCCCGGATGTCCGTCGCACAAACGCGACCGTCCGCCTCTTGGAGGTTCACGGTCTCGACGTCCACTGGCTCGAATTCCCGGAGGATCTCCCGGGCCTGCGCGACCGATTTCAAGTTCAAGAACTCGCCCACGCGGTGAGCCTACTCCAAGCGCGCCGCCCGATCACGCGGTTCTGACCGTCGGTAGAATCAATAGAGCTCGACGCAGTTCCGGCCGGACTTCTTGGCACGCAAGAGCGCGCTCTCAGCGGCTTCGATGAGCTTCATGCTCGAACTAGCATCGGTCGGTGCCTCGGCGATCCCGAAGCTCAGTGTAAGCTTACCCCCTGGCATGATCTCGACGCCAGGAAGCCTGGCCGCCGCCAGCACGCCGCGAATCCGCTCGCACATGACGGCTGCTCCGGCCTTGGGCGTGGCGGGGACGATCAGCGCGTACTCCTCGCCACCAAAGCGCGCCACCATGTCGGTAGGCCGAATACGCGCCACCACGTCCGACGCCCGCGTCGCGCCTGCGAGGATGCGCGAGACCTCGACGAGGAGCTTGTCGCCTGCGGGATGGCCGTGGTGCTCGTTGTACACGCGGAAAAGATCGATATCGCAAATCACCAGGGAGAGGCGCGCGCCGTAGCGCTTGAGGCGCTCGATCTCCTCGACGAGGCGCTCGTGCAAGAAACGATGGTTGTACAAGCCGGTGAGGGAATCGCGAAGCGCAAGCTCCTCGAGGCGGCGATTGGCTTCCAAGAGTGCCCTGGTTCGTTCATCGAGGGACATCTCGAGCAAGTGCTTGGCCTCGGCCAGCTCACGGTTCTTGGCCTCGAGCTCTCGGATGAGATCCTGGTTGCGCATGCCGAGCTCGAAGATCTCGATCGCATCGCTGATCGCGTGCTCGAGCACTTCCGGGACGATGGGCTTGGTTAGGAACGACGTGACATGCGCCACGTTGATCGCATCCAGGGGATCCTGATCGGCGCCATAACCCGTCACGATCATGCGGACCGTGTCGGGCACCAGGCGCCGCGCCTCAGCCAGGAACTCAGTCCCGGTCATCCCGGGCATTCGCTGATCGGAGAGGATTGCCGCGAACCCGTCCTTTCGCAGGAGCCCCAGCGCCTCGGGCCCACTCTTCGCCGTGCGCACGTCAAAACGCCGTCGCAGAATGCGAGTGAGCAGGTCCCGGTTCCCGTCTTCGTCATCGACAATGAGGATCTTGTGTTTCTCCTTGTCCACCTTGTCCACCTTGACCTCTGCGGGTAGAGACCGCGTGCTGAGGTATTTTTGCACGCCTTTCGCAAAAAGGGATCTAGTGTTCTCTAGGCTTCTAAACCGGAATGACAGAGCGTCGTTTCGCGTAGGAACGCGTCGCCTTGGCCTCTGCAAAAGCGAACCGGCGGATGAGCTCCTCGCGCAAGTCGTCCCCTGGCACGATGGCGTCGACATGCAGGTTCGCCGCAAGCTTGTATAAGTCAATGTCCTGGCGGTACTCCTCCCGAAGCTTCGCCACATAAGCCGCACGCTCGCTCTCCGGGAGCTCCTGGATTTTGTTGAAATACACGGCGTTCACCGCTGCCTCCGGGCCCATCACGGCGACCATGGCTTGCGGGAGTGCGAGGGTCGCATCCGGCTCAAAGCCAGGACCACAGAAGGCATAAAGCCCTGCGCCATAGGCCTTGCGAACCACCACGCAGAACTTGGGCACCGTGGCATCGCTGATGGCGCTGATCATCTTGGCGCCATGGCGGATGATTCCCTCCCGCTCCACTTTCTTGCCGATCATGAATCCAGGGACGTCGGCCAGGAACAGGATGGGGATCTGGAAGGCGTCGCAAAGCCACACAAAACGCGCAGCCTTGTCGGCGCTGTCCACGAACAGCACGCCCCCCTTCCACTTTGGCTGCGAGGCCACGATCCCCACCGCGCGGCCCCCAAGACGAGCAAATCCGGTGATGACCTCTCGCGCGAAGAGTTTCTTGATTTCGAAGAACGACCCCTCGTCCACGAGAGCGTCCAGGAAATGGTACATGTCGAACGCCTGGTTTTGTGCGTGCGGCACGACCTCGTCGATGCGCTTCGCCCCCTCACGCGGTGGACGCGCCGGGATCGCAGGCGCCTTATCCCCGGAGTTCTGGGGCATGAATTGGAAGTACTCCCGCGCAGCCAAGATGGCCGCCTTCTCGTCGCGCGCCAGGAGATCGCCACACCCCGAAACTTCGCAGTGCATCCTGGCGCCCCCAAGCTCCTCGAGGGTGATCTTCTCGCCGATGACCATCTCGGCCATTCGTGGCGAGCCCAGGTACATGGAGGCGTTCTTGTCCACCATGAACACCACGTCGCAAAACGCCGGGATGTACGCGCCTCCCGCGGCGGACGGGCCGAAAAGAAGGCATATCTGCGGGATCGATCCCGAAAGCTGCACCTGGTTATAGAAAATATGGCCCGCATGGCGACGGCCAGGGAACATGTCGATCTGGTCCGTGATGCGCGCGCCAGCAGAGTCCACCAGGTAAAAAAGCGGAATCCGCAGGCGCCCCGCCGTCTCCTGGATGCGTAGGATCTTCTCCACCGTGCGCTCACCCCACGACCCAGCCTTGACGGTCGAGTCGTTCGCCATGACCGCCACCGGACGGCCGTGGATGCGGCCAATCCCGGTGACCACGCCGTCGGCGGGCAGGTCTGGCGCCAGGTTGTTCGCGAGTAGCCCGTCCTCGACAAAGTCACGGCCGCCGTCGTCCAGGAGCAACCTGAGCCGCTCTCGACAATAGAGCTTCCCTTCCTCCGCGTTCTTCTTGTGGTATTTCTCCGCGCCCCCAGTTTTGACTTGCTCCATGCGGGCACGGAGCTCGGCCTGCGTGTGTTCCGTCGACATGTTACTTCCCCTGGAAGCGCGGTGGGCGCTTCTCGGCAAAGGCGCGTAGCCCTTCGTTGCGATCTTCAGTCGTCAAGGTGACGTCGTAACAGGCGCGCTCGATGCGCAGGCCCTCGTCGATGATGACGTCAATGCCGCGGTCGATCGCCTCTTTTGCCTTCGCCACGCTGATGGGCGCGCATCCCGCGAGCTCGTCGGCGAGACGCATCGCGGCGGCCTCGAGCTCCTCGGGCGCGACGACTTCATTGACCAGTCCGATCTCGTGCGCCCGCGTCGCGTCGATTCGGCGTCCCAGGAGCACGAGCTCCTTGGCACGGGCGACGCCTACGAGCCTGGAAAGCCGCTGAGTCCCGCCTGCTCCCGGGATGATCCCCAGGCGCACTTCGGTAAGACCGAGCTGGGCCTGGCGCGCCGCGATGCGAAAATCGCACGCCAGCGCCAGCTCCAAGCCGCCGCCCAGCGCCACGCCGTTGATTGCCGCGACCGTGGGCCTGGGCAAGCGTGACCACAAGGAGCACGCGTGGCCTATCAAGTCGACCCTAGCGCGGGCCTGCTCCTCGGTCATCTCACGGCGTTCCTTCAGGTCAGCGCCTGCGCAAAAGGCCTTTTCCCCAGCCCCCGTGAGCACCACCAGGCATGACGACCGATCGGTCCTTAGCGATTGCGCGGCAACGCAGAGCCCTTCGAGCACTGCCCCGGACAGGGCGTTCATTGCCTCGGCTCGGTCAATCGTGACCCAGGCAACGCCCTTTTCACGTCGTTCCACACGTACGAGGTCTGCCATGCACGCTCCTTAGCTTTTTCCTTGGCATGCCGCGCGAGCACGGGCCCCCAAGTGCGCTTTCATGTACTTCGAAGGCAGGTCATGCCCTACGAGCGCCGCTATCGCTTGCGAGCACTCGACGAGCTTGTCGAGATCGACCCCGGTCTCCACGCCCATGGCGTCGAGCATCGCCACCACGTCCTCGGTCGCAAGATTCCCGGACGCGCCCGGCGCGTAGGGACAACCGCCGAGACCACCCACCGCCGCGTCGATCGTCGTTACGCCCATCATGATTCCCACGAGGCAGTTGGCCAGCGCGGTTCCCCTCGTGTCGTGAAAATGGATCGCCAAGTCCTTTGCGGGCACGTCGGCCAGCACGATCTCGAGCACGCGCTCGACTTGGGCTGGGTTCGCGACGCCAATGGTATCTCCGAGCGAGACCTGGAAAACATTCATGCCTAGCAACGTCGTAACCAGGCCCGCGACGCGACGCGGATCGACTGGTCCCTCATAGGGGCAGCCAAACACCGTCGATACGTAGGCGCGCACGCGGATCCCCTGCGCACGAGCGGGCTCGATCACTTCCTCAAATGCAGAGATGGTCTCGGCGATCGTCTTGTTGACGTTCTTCTTGTTGTGCGTCTCCGAGGCAGAGAGGAAGATCGCGATCTCTTTCATCCCCCCCTCGACGGCGCTCTCGAGCCCTTTTCTATTGGGCACGAGGGCGGAGAAAGTGACCCCGGGGTGCCGCTCCACCCCACGAGCTACGTCCACCGCGTCTGCGAGCTGCGGGATCCATCGTGGGTTGACGAACGACGTGATCTCGACGTGGCTGAGCCCGGTCCTGGCGAGCTGATTGATGAACGATATCTTGTCCGCTGTGGGCACCATGCGGGATTCGTTCTGCAGGCCATCGCGAGGACCCACCTCGTAGATGGTCACCCGCCCAGGGAGCCGCTCGACAATCATGCGCCACTCCCCTCGATTGCGGCGAGAAAGCTGTCGGTCACGTCGTCGAGGGTTTCGACGATGTAGTGGGCCGCCGATTGGTCATGCCCTAGGAAGTTCCCAACGCGAATGGCGACCACGAGCATGCCCGCAGCCCGTCCAGCTGCAATGCCGGAGACCGAGTCCTCGAGGACGAGGCAATCCTTGGGTGCCGCTCCCAATGCGGAAGCCGCCATGAGGTAGCCGTCGGGTGCGGGTTTCCCGCGCGCGTAGTCCTCAGAAGCCATCACGACCTGGAAGTCATTCGTGAGGCCCAGGAGTCTCAAGGAGTGCCACGCCTCGGCGCGGGACGAGCCAGTGACGATTGCCTTGGGATAGCGCGCGCCCAACCTGCGGACTGCTTCGACCGCGCCGGGAAGGGTAGGCATTCCCTTTTCGGCCACCAGGCGTTCCCGCTCTTCCGTGGCGCGCGCGCTCAGCTCGTGCATTCCAATGGACAATCCCTCATGCTCTGAAACCAGCAAGGCATGAATCTCGTTCCACGAGTGGCCGACCACGAATTCCCGCTGGGCCTGCGTCATGACGACTCCGAGATCGCGCTCGAGCACGCGGGCGACGGATTCGTAGTTCGCCCGCTCGCTGTCTACGAGCGTGCCGTCGAGGTCAAAGAGCACCGCACGGATTCCCATTTCGGGAACTCGTCATACCAGACCCGAGGCTGGCGTGAAAGGGAGGAATGGGACTAATATCCGCTCACCGCCGGAGTGGTGGAACGGTATACACGCGAGACTTAAAATCTTGTGCCCGTAAGGGCTTGCGGGTTCGAATCCCGCCTCCGGCACCAACCTGCATCACAATGCACCCTTTCGTGGGATAGTTGGTTTTTCAGGGAAAAGCAGGCGCTGGCCCTGCGGGGATCCCCCTTCGGAGGGCGGCCGCCCGGTCGCTTTGAGGATCTTCACGAAGGCCTGGACTGGCTCGGAGTCCAGCTCTGTACGGGA
>JACQUZ010000086.1 GCA_016210055.1 Deltaproteobacteria bacterium
ACGCCGTCGCGAGAGCGCAGCCCGCCGCGGCAGATCGCGGCGGCGCCCGGAGCGAGCGACGAAGGCGTGCTGAAGCACGCCGAGGAGCAAGCGAGGACGCACGGCGCGAGATGCCCGGCGGGTGCGCTCGCAGCAGGCGGGGAAGTGACGCAGTAGTGTTAAGACTTCGTGTCAGGAAGCCGCTGCTCGAGTTCAAGGACCCCTGCGAACAAGTCGCCGCTTGCCTCGACGCGCTGAAGAACTTCGTCGGGTCCAAGCGCGAGCTGTCGGACATCTCGAGTGCGCGCCGCGCGCCTCACTTCGTCCCAGGTCACCGGAGTCGAGACGCGCGGCGTCGGGGTGGCGCGCAACGAGTAGACGCACACGGTGGTCTTGTGCTCATCGTTCTGACTCCAGTCCACGAGCACCCTCCCCGACCGAAGGCTCTTCCTTTGCAGGGCGACGACCCTACTGGGCTCGTTTTCGGCCAGGGCCTCGGCCATTGCCCTCGAGAAGCGCTTGGTTTCTCCGTAGGTCACAGGCGTGTTGAGCGGCACGTAGACTTGCAGCCCTTTCGCGCCGGAGGTCTTGGGAAAGCTCGCTAACCCGAGGCGCTCGAGCATGCCGCGACAAAGGAGCGCGACGTCGCAGCAGTCGATGATGTCCGCCGGTAATCCCGGATCGAGATCGAAGACGACCATGGTCGGGCGCGACATGTTCTCGGCCAGGGAGAGGGAGGTATGAAGCTCGAGATCCGCGAGGTTCGCGACCCAGACCAACGTCGGGAGGTCCTCGACAAGGCAGTAATGAATCGCCCGGCCCAAGGGCTTGCTCCTGATGGGCGCCGTGCGCACCCACGAAGGACGATGTTCTGGACAACGTTTTTCATAGAAGAACTGCCCATGCACCCCGTCGGGATATCGCTTCATGGTGAGGGGCCTGCCCTTGAGGTGTGCAAGCAGCACGGGGGCGATGCGCACGTAGTAATCGATGACTTGTGCCTTGGTGTAATCCGCCTCGGGGTACATCAGCTTGCCCAGGTTCGTCAGGGCCAGCCGCCTATCGCCGACAACGACCTCGTGATCGGTCCTCATGGGGCTCGAGCCAAGGCTCTTGATAGAAGAGATAGGGTTGCATTAGCGCTAGGCTATCACCGTGATGCCGGCCACGGCTTCCCCAGCGGCACGGAGGCTGCACCCTTACAAGAACACTTCCGCGCTCAAGGAGGAGCAGAATGAAGCTTGTTGCGCTCATCATCGCTACCGCCGTCGCATCGGCCGGATGCGCCAAGAGGACGCGGGTCACCGCCCCAGACGGCCCGCCCGCGGAGGGTGCCCAATATCAGGCGCCACCCGATGAGGATGCGTGGAATGAAGCCTGGGGGTTCGTCGCCGAGCGTGGTCAAGAGCTCGCCAAGGCGGGGGAGTGGACACTCGAGACGACCAAGGATGGCGCCGTCATGGTCTGGCGCGGGACGAAGCGCGTGGCCGGCGCGACCGCCGAGTTCGTGTCGGACGCTGCCCTCCACACCGCCGTCCGATCGCGCCTGGCTGCAAATCCGAGGGTGGATTCCGACGAGATCGACCTTGATGTGGACGAAGGCGCCGTCGTGCTGCGCGGAACGCTGAGCTCCAGCGACGAGGCCAGCGAGGCCGTGCGGACCACGCTCTCCACGCGTGGCGTGGACACCGTCGTGTCGCACCTCAAGTGGCCTCGCCCATAGCCCACGCTGGAACATGTTATACCAAGCCCCATGCCTGGCTCGACGCGCCGTGGGCACGCTGTCGCCTTGATCGGTGCTGTTCTGGTCGCGATCCTCGTCTTCTGCACCACACTTGCGCCTGTCCTCGACAAGCACGACCCCCTCGCAAAGAACTTGGCCTCCGGCGTCACCGAGCTCGGCACGCCGCTTCCACCCGGCCTTGACCACCCACTCGGAACCGACATGCTGGGCCGCTGCGTCGCCGCGCGCGTCATGCACGGAGCGGCTCATTCATTGGCGATTGGGGTCGCCGCCACCCTCGTGGCCCTTACCATTGGCGTCCTCGTGGGCGCATGGGCAGGGATGGCCGGGGGGCTTGCGGACACGCTCCTCATGCGGCTGTGCGACCTCGTCCTCGCCTTTCCATTTCTGCTGCTCGTCATTGCGGTGGCCGCAGTGCTTCGCGATTCAGCCGCAGCAAGAACCACGGTGTTCCTCATCCTAGGAATAGCCGGATGGACGACGATGGCCAGGGTGGTGCGTGCCAAGGTGCTCCTCTTGCGCGAGCTGGATTTCGTCGCGGCGGCCCGCGCCGCCGGCGCTGGGCGCGTGAGGATCCTCTTTCGCCACGTGCTCTCGAACCTGTGGGGCCCGATCCTGGTCCTCTCGACCATGGCGGTGGGGCAGATGATCCTCGCCGAATCCACTCTCTCGTACCTGGGCCTCGGAACTCCACCGCCGAGCCCAACGTGGGGCCGGATGCTCAGAGAGGGGCAGCCATACCTTCGGGGCGCGCCGTGGATGGTCATTGCCCCCGGAGTGGCGATCGTCTTGGCCGTCCTAGGCTTTCAACTCCTCGGCGAGGGAGTCAGGAAGATGATCGATCCGAGGAGGCCAGGGCGTGAATAGAACATGCCTCGTCGTCGCTCTGGCCGCCGCCTGCACGGCCGAAACTCAGATGCCCGGGCCGCGGATTCAAGGGGCCGGTCATCCCACGCCACGCCACGGCGGAGTGCTTCGCGTGGCCACGTGGGGGGACGTGCACGTCTTGGATCCCGCCATCGGCTACGACGAGGTATCGACGAATAGCGAGCACCTGCTCTTTGACACGCTCCTCGCGTACGCGCCGGCGGGGAGCCGAGATCCCACGGCGCTCCTGCCGCAGCTCGCCGAGAGCTATGAGGTCTCGCCCGACGGCCTCACCTACACGTTCCACGTGCGGCCCGACGCGGCATTTTCCAATGGAGAGCCAGTGCTCGCCGAGGATTTCGTGTTCGCACTAAACCGCGTCCTCGATCCTCAATTGGCATCTCCAGGCGCCCAGTATTACCTGGGCATTCAAGGCGCCAATGATCGATTGGATGGCAAGGCGAATCACGTCTCTGGTATTCGTGCCCTGTCGGATCGAATCCTGGAAATCCGACTTGCCGAACCGGACAGCGCATTCCCCATGCTCCTGGCCATGAAGTTCGCCACGCCGCTCAAGAAGAGCCACGTCGACAAGGTAGGAGGGCGAATTCGTGTTCTACCGCTTGGCACGGGGCCGTTCGTATTGGAGCGGTGGGACGCGGGACAAAAGCTCGTGTTCGCTCGCAATCCCCATTATTGGAACCGAGAAAGCACGTACCTGGATGGGATCGTTCTCCACGTGCTCGTTCCGAGCGACGTGGCCGTGCTCAAGTTTCTACGCGGTGAGCTCGACTTGTTGGATCGAATTTCCGCCGATGACTACGTGCGCTTCGCCGCGACCCCTGCGTGGCAACCCTATCTCATGCGCATGCCGCAGGTCTCGATTGTCGCGGCAGTCATGAACGCGTCCCGGCCGCCGTTTCACGACAAGCGGGTGCGGGAGGCCATCTGCCTCGGCATTGAAGACCGCGACATCGTGAAGCTCACCAATGGACGAGGCGTCTTGGCCCACGGGATGCTTCCTCCGCTCATGGCGGGGCATGACCCGAATCGAAGGCCATACCCTCATGATCCCGAGCGCGCCCGGAAGCTCCTCGCCGAGGCAGGCTATCCCCGTGGGTTTCACACGACCTACGTGGCCCTCGCCGACGAGCAGCACGAAAAGCGCGCGCAGTCCATTCAAGCCGACTTGGCCAAGATCGGCGTCCAGGTCGATATCCAGCTCCTCACCTTCCCTGCGTACGTGACCGCTTCGGGGCGCGGGGAAATCGATTTTGGATTCACGGGCTGGGTCATGGACTTCCCCGATCCGAGAAACTTCCTCGAGTCCCGATTCCACTCGCGCGGGATCGCCGAGGAGAACTCGATGAACGACGCCCGCTACTCGAACCCCGTGCTCGACGCGCTCCTCGATAGGGCCCGCACCGAGCCCGACCAAGAGAAACGGCTCGACCTGTACCGACGGGCGGATCAGCTCGTCTACGACGAATACGTGTACGCCTGGCACTACCACGAGCTCTGGGTGGAGGTCAGGCAGCCGCACGTCATGAATTACGCGCCCCACCCGGTGTTTCTGCGCGACTTTCGCCGTACCTGGCTCGACGAGCCGCGCGCACCCGAGGGTCACAAGTGACGCGGCTCGTGGTGAGGAGGCTTGCCTGGACCGCGATCGTCGTCTGGTTCGTGGTCTCGGCCACCTTTGCGGTGACGTTCCTTCTCCCGGCGGACCCAGCCCGAGCCATGCTCGGACCTCATGCGGATCCTGCAACTGTCCTGCGTCTCCGCCACAAGATGTGCCTCGACAGGCCGTTCTTTGGGCAATACGCCTGCTTCGTGGGAAAGCTCGTGCGCGGCGACCTCGGACACTCCTTTCAGACAGGCGAGTCCATCGCAAGGCTTCTCGCCCAGCGTGCAGGGCCCACGGCGATGCTTGCGCTCGGCGCCATTGGAATGCAGGTCATGGTGGGCGTTTCCTTGGGTGTCTATGCCACGGTCGGGAGGCGGCGAAGCGCACAGCTTGTTTCCAGCGTGGTCACGTGGCTTGCCCAAGGAGCGCCGACCTTCGTTGTGGGCTCGCTGCTCATGTACTTCTTGGCCTATCGATTGGACCTGTTTCCAGTGTCGGGCTACGGAGAACCGGGCTGGGATCGCCTGTGGCACCTGTGCCTGCCCGCCATGACCCTCATGGGTTCGGGCATGGCCGTGTACGCGCGCGTGATGAAGGTGGAGCTTTCCGACGCCCTTTCGGAAGACTACGCGCGCACCGCGCGAGCCAAGGGCCTATCCGAGGCACAAGTGACGACGAGGCACGCGCTGCGCAACGCGCTTCTTCCCGTGGTGACCATGGTCGGCATGGACCTAGGAGTCCTCATGGGGGGCGCGGTCGTTACCGAATTCCTGTTCCAGTGGCCAGGCCTCGGCCGCGAGGCGGTGCTCGGTATTTTGAACCTCGACCTGCCCGTGGTGCTCGGCGTCGTGCTGGTGTCGTCGGTGGCCGTGGCGGTGATGAACCTGCTCGTTGACTTGGCGTACGTGTTTTTGGATCCGAGGGTTCGGGTGGAGTAGGAGGTCGCCCCTAACTACCCCCAGCTATCAAACTGCGCGAACTGCATGCTGAACGTCGCCCGACCCTGCGACAGGGAGCGAAGGTCGGTAGAATAGCCGAACATCCGCTGGAGCGGGACCCTAGCTTGGATGACACGCTTGCCTCCGCGCGCCCCCACGTCTTCGATGCGCCCGCGGCGTTGATTGAGGTCGCCAATGGCGGCGCCCAGGAACTCCTCGGGAACCACGACCTCAACGGACATGATGGGCTCGAGCAGGCGCGGGTCGGCCTCGGCGCAGGCGCGCCGAAATGCATCGCTCGCGGCGATCTTGGTGCCGATTTCTGGAGATGCGCCCTCGCGGACTTCCACCGCGAGCACCGTGACATCGATGTCCTCGATGGGGTAACCCCCGACAGGGCCCGAGCCAGCCGCCTCCCTGACCCCCGAGAGCGCGGCGGCCACGATGGCCGGCGGCAATGGGGGAAACTCGGGGACCTTCGACTGGAACACGTTGCCGCTCTTCCGGGGCCGCGGGGCCACGCGAACGTGGACATGACCAAAGATCGATTCCTCTTCGAGCTTCCGCTCGAACCGCCCCGAGGCCTCTGCAGCTCGACACAGGGTCTCGCGGAAGACCACCTGCGGCTTGCCTACCCGGGCCTTTACCCCGTACTCACGGCGCAACCTGTCCACGACGATGTCCAGGTGGAGCTCCCCCATCCCGCGGATAATGGTTTGCCCGGTCTCTGGGTCCTCGTGCACCCGGAATGTCGGATCCTCGTCGACCATCTTAGCGAGGGCAAAATCGAGCCTCTCCTTCTCCGACACCGACTCGGGCTCGATAGCCGACGCGATGACCGGCTCATACGACTCAATCCGCTCGAGCAGGATCGGTGCCGAGGGGAGACAGACGGTGTCCCCGGTGGTCGCGTGCTTGAGCCCCATGGCGGCAACGATCATTCCGGCGCCCGCCTTTTCAATTCGCTCTCGCTTTTCGGCGTGAACCTGGAAAAGGCGCGCGACTTTTTCCGCGTGCCCCGTGCGGGCGTTCAGAATGTCGTCGCCCGGTCGGAGAACCCCCGAAAAGATCCGCAGGTAGACCACCTTGCGACCCTCATCCATGGCGATCTTGAACGCGAGGGCCGACAGGGGCGCCTTGTCGTCCGGCGCACGCGTGAGCTTCTTCTCCGGGTCCTTGGGGTTCACGCCCTCCACCGCAGGGAGGTCGAGCGGAGACGGCAGGTAGTCCACCACGGCGTCGATGAGGGGCTGGATCCCCTTGTTCCGAAGCGCGGCGCCCGCCAGCACCGGGACGAGCTTCACCGCCACGCAGCCACGACGCAGGGCGGCCCGAAGCTCGGACTCGCCGATTTCGCTGCCTTCCAGGAACTTCTCGGCGATCGCGTCGTCCACATCGGCAATGGTTTCGACTAGGTGCTCGCGTGCCAAGCGCGCCTCTTCGCGCAGGCCTTGTGGGATTTCGTCCTCTCGAGGCGGCTCGGCCTCGTCCCCAGTGAAAAAGAGCGCGCGCATTCGTACCAGGTCCACGACTCCCTGGTGGCGGTCCTCGGCGCCAATGGGCATCTGGATCGGTGCAGGCTTGGCACCCAACCGCTGCCGGATTTCATTCACCACGGCCGAGAAATCCGCCCCGACGCGGTCCATCTTGTTGATGAACGCAAGCCGCGGGACATGGAACTTGTCCGCCTGGTGCCAAACAGCTTCTGACTGGGGCTCCACGCCGTCCACCGCGCTAAACACGACCACGGCGCCGTCAAGCACCCGGAGGCTCCGCTCCACTTCGATCGTGAAGTCCACGTGGCCAGGCGTATCGATGAGGTGCACCTCGTGTGAGCGCCAGGGGAAAATCGTCGTGGCCGCGGTGATGGTGATGCCTCGCTCGCGTTCCTGGGGCATCCAGTCCATCTGCGTGTCCCCCTCGTGGACCTCGCCGATCTTGTGGATCTTCCCCGAATAGAAGAGCATTCGCTCGGTCACCGTGGTCTTGCCCGCATCGATATGCGCCACGATCCCGATGTTGCGGACTCGCTCGATCTTGGCCATCGCGCTAGGGACTATATCGAGGTAGGCGCTTGCGATACAATCGCCGCCATGCCAATCCGCGTGCTTGCCTTCACGGTGTTCCTCGTGGGTGCTCTCGCCGCTCCGCTTGGCGCCGAGCCACTATCTCCCGAGCTGCTCGAAAAAGCGCGCCAGCACTACATGGCGGCGACCGCTGCGGAGAAAAGTGGTGACCACGGCAACGCCGTCAAGGAGTTCATCCTCGCCTACGACATCACTAAGGATCCCAAGCTCTTCTACCAGATCGCGAAGGCCTATGAGCTAGGAGGAAAACACGAAGAAGCCCTGGTCTACTATCGCCGGTATCTCAATCAGGCGAAGGTCTCCGAGCAGGGACGCCAGGAGATCAAGGAGCGGATTAAGCAATTAGAGGCCAAGACCGGAGTCTCGCAAGGAGAAGAGGCCGCGGAACCGGCGGAGAAGGAACCAAGCCAGGAGACCGAGGCGCCATCGGAGGAAACGGCCCCTTCCGAGGAGACCACGGAAGCTGCATCGGTGGCGGCGACGGAAGGCGCACTTGCCGCCCCCGAAGCACGTTGGCAAAAGACCGCGGCGTGGGTTTCTGTGGGCCTGGCCGCAGCGCTCCTTACGACGGGGGGCGTGCTCGCCACTTCGGCTTCCTCAAAGGAGGACGACGTCCTCCGCCTCACGAGCGCTCGAGACACCAACAACCTCCCCTTGCCTTACGACGGCGAGACGAAGACACAGTACGAAGACGCACAGACAAAGGGAGAATCCCGCGAGAAGTACGCGACGATGGCGTTCATTGGAGCTGGCGTGGCTACGTCGGCGGCCGTCGTCTTCTTGATACTCGACGGTGTTTCGGATGGCGCCAAGGGAAACCCTGCAGCCGAGACGACTGCGACGCGTCAAGTGACCCCCTTTGCCACGACGAGCTCATTCGGAATGACCCTGGGCTGGGAGTTCTAGAACATGCGACGAGATTATTGGCTAGCACTCGGAGTCATGGTGGTTCTCGCGGGCGCCGGCTGCTTTGAACCGGAGAAACCCAACTGCGTCTTCCTGTGCGGTCCGAGCGGGAAATGCCCGGACGGATACGGCTGCGGTACGGACAACCGCTGCCACTTGAAGACGACGAGCGGCCAGCTCGAAGCGTGCAAGGAAGTGCTCCCCGTCGACGGCGCCGTCGCCGATGGAGTGTCGCCACCCGATGCTCCTGCGATTGATGCGAGCGAGGTCGACGCGAACCCCGCCGACGCTGCTCTCCCAGATTCGGCGCCGCCGGATGCGTCACCGCCCGATGCCAGGCCCCCAGATGCTTCGCCACCCGACGCGGCGCCGCCCGATGCCGCACCCCCAGATGCTCCGCCTCCAGACGCGGCGCCGCCCGATGCCGCACCCCCAGATGCTCCGCCTCCAGACGCAGCGCCACCGGACTCGGCGCCGCCCGATGCTGCACCGCCGGATTCCGCGCCACCCGACGCGTTCGTCAACACGAAGCCGACGATGGGCGCGGTTTCCGACCGCACAGCTACCGCTGGCGAGCAGGTGAGCATCATCCTTAACGCGAACGATCCCGACGTGGGCCAGACGCTTACCTACTCGGCGGAATGGTCGGGAGCCGAGGGAACCAGGGATCCGCTTGGCAACCGAGGCGTTGGTGCGACTAGCGACAAGGCGGGCGGGAGCTTCGACGCCCCCACGAAGACCTTCACCTTCGACACCGGCTTGCTGGGGGTCTTCGAGGTGAAATTCACGGTCTCCGACGACGCGACCACCCCGGGCACCGACACCAAGACGGTCAAGATCACGGTCAACGCGAGCCCGGTGTTGATAAACGAGATCCAGACCGGGCCCAACCAGGAGATCGAGCTTTTCAACAAGGGGACCGAAAAGGTGAGCCTCAACGGCTGGCTGCTTTGCGTGCCCACTGGCTGCTGGCCATTCCCCGCCTCGGCCGAAATCGCGGCGGGCGGTTACGTCTTGGTCCACTGGGACCAGGACGGGACGGACTCGGTCGATGCATTCTACACGGGCGCGTCCATCACCCTCTCCGTGGCCACGAGCCAAGAGGTTATCCTCGTCGAAGGTACCGATGCAAACCTGTCCCGAGACATCCGTGACTTCGTCAAGTGGGCAGACGACGGAACCTCCGTGGTGGACATGGCCGTGTACGCGGGCCAGTGGCCTTCGGCGAACGTCGCGGACTACGCGGATCCAACAGGTCTTGCCGACGGCAAGTCCCTGTCACGCGTTCCCAACGGAGCCAATACCGAATCCAAGACGGACTGGGTCGTAGTTTCCACTCCCACGCTCAAGGCAACAAATTAATCGTAGCTCCTTGAACTCCCCGTAGGCCTCGGATATACAACTCGCTTAGCCGAAATCCGTGCGGCAAGTGACGAGGATTGTCCCATGAGTCTTTTCGACCTGCTCTCGAAAGAAGGACGCGCTAAGAGCGCGGTCGAGAAAAATGCCAAGCGCGTGATGAACAAGCACCTCCAATCGCCGGATCGCTTTTCCGCAATGGAAAAACTCAAGGAGATCGGCACTGACGAGGCGCTTTATTGCTTGGCCAAGCGGTTTTCGTACGTCTACGACAAGACCATCGAAGACGAGCAGGAAAAGGAGTGGGTGCGAAACGCCATGGTCGCTCTCGGGGAGCGGGCCGTCGAGCCGCTTCTCCGCTACGCGCTCAATGCGAGCACGCTGTCGCAGCCGCTCCACGTGCTGGAGAAGATCACTTCGCCGGAAAGGCTCCTCGCGATCGTGGACGAGCTCCTGGCCCGCGAGGAGCCCGGCTACACGCGCCACCCCGCCAAGAAGGTCCAGATCCTCACCTGGCTGGCCGAGTGGCAGGGCGGAGGTCCAGTCGAGGCGTCAAAGCGTGTCCTTCCGTACCTCGCCGACTTTGACGAGCAGGTGCGCTTCGTGGCGGTGGACTCGCTCGCTCATCACAAGGCACAAGCCGTGGCCAGGGAGCCCCTCCTCGCTGCGCTCATCCGCCCCGAGGAGGAGTCACGTCGCATCAAGGTGCGGATCGCCGAAGTCCTGGCCGAGAATGGCTGGCCCATCTCGCCGCACAAGGAAGCGATCGAGATGCTCCTTGCATCGGAGCTCCCTGAGTTCTCGCTGAAACAGGACAAGCTCGTGCGAAAGAAGGAGTCTTAGTGCCTCGTCGAACGGATCTCCGGAAAGTCCTCCTCATTGGCTCTGGCCCCATTGTCATTGGGCAAGCGTGCGAGTTTGATTACTCGGGCACCCAGGCGGTCAAGGCGCTCAAGGAAGAAGGGCTCCGCGTCGTCCTGGTCAATTCAAACCCGGCGACGATCATGACCGATCCGGAGCTCGCCGACGCGACGTATGTCGAGCCCCTCACGGTGGAGGTCCTCGAGCAGATCATCATCGCCGAGAAGCCCGACGCACTTCTCCCCACGCTGGGAGGGCAGACGGCGCTCAACCTCGCCGTTGCCGCCGCCAAGGGGGGCGTCCTTGCGCGCCACGGCGTGGAGCTCATCGGCGCCTCTGTCGAGGCAATCGAGAAGGCAGAGGATCGCGAGCTCTTCAAGCGGGCCATGTTGAACATCGGCCTCGAGGTCCCCAAGTCGGCCTACGTTCACTCCCTTGCCGAGGCACGGGAATGCATCCGAGAGATCGGCTTCCCGGCGATCCTGCGCCCATCCTTCACCCTCGGCGGATCGGGCGCGGCCATCGCCTATCGCGACGAAGAGCTGGAGTCGCTGGTGGAATTCGGGCTCGCCCAGTCGCCGCGGCACGAAATCCTCATTGAGGAATCGGTCCTGGGTTGGAAGGAGTTCGAGCTCGAAGTGATGCGCGACGGCAAGGACAACGTCGTCATCATCTGCTCGATCGAGAACTTCGACCCGATGGGGGTGCACACCGGCGATTCCATCACCGTGGCCCCCGCCATGACGCTGACCGACAAGGAGTACCAGCGCATGCGGGACGCCGCGCTCAAGGTCATCCGCGAGATCGGCGTCGACACCGGCGGCTCGAACATCCAGTTCGCCGTGGACCCGAAGACGGGCCGACAAGTCGTCATTGAGATGAACCCACGGGTGTCCCGCTCGTCGGCCCTGGCGTCCAAGGCCACGGGATTTCCCATCGCCAAGATCGCCGCCAAGCTGGCTATTGGGTATACCCTCGACGAGATCCCGAACGACATCACCCGCGAAACGCCGGCCAGCTTCGAGCCCACCATCGACTACGTGGTGGTCAAGGTTCCCCGCTTCGCGTTCGAGAAGTTCCCGGGTGCCGAGCCCGTCCTCACCACGCAGATGAAATCGGTCGGCGAGGTCATGGCTATTGGCCGCACCTTTCGCGAGGCGCTGGGGAAAGCGGTTCGTTCCCTCGAGACGGGCCGGTTCGGGTTCGATCTCAAGCTTCCCCAAGACGTCGCCGAGCTTCGCCGCCGCATGGCCAAGCCGAGTCCGGATCGCTTGTTCGAGATGGCTCGTGGGTTCCAGCTCGGCATGACGGTCGAGGACGTTCACCAGGCCACCCAAGTCGACCCCTGGTTCCTCCACCACCTTCGGGAGATGTCCCTTGCCGAGGAAGAGGTCAGAAAAGCAGGCTCTCTTGCGGCTGTTCGCGAGGATCTCGCCCGTCTGAAGCGCCTGGGCTTCTCAGACCGGCGAATCGCGGCCCTCATCGGTGCAGAGGAGGAAGCCGTGCGAAAGGCCAGGCTCGAGGACGGCCTTGTGCCGGTGTACAATCGAGTCGACACCTGCGCGGCGGAGTTCGAGGCCAAGACGCCGTATCTTTATTCGACGTACGAGTCGGAGTGTGAGTCATTCCCTACCGATCGCAAGAAGGTCATCATTCTCGGCGGCGGTCCGAATCGTATCGGCCAAGGGATCGAATTCGACTATTGCTGCGTCCATGCGGTCATGGCGCTTCGGGACGAAGGATTCGAGACCATCATGGTCAACTGCAACCCGGAGACAGTCTCGACCGACTATGACACGGCGGACCGACTGTACTTCGAGCCCTTGACCCGCGAGGACGTGCTCAGCGTCATCGACGTGGAGAAGCCCGAAGGCGTCATTGTGCAGTTCGGCGGCCAGACGCCGCTGCGCTTGGCCGTGGGGCTTTCGCAGGCAGGGGTCAAGCTCCTCGGGACAAGTGCTGACGCCATCGACCGCGCCGAGGATCGCGAGCGGTTTGGCGAGCTCGTCACGAAGCTGGGCCTCAGGGCTCCACGATGGGGCGTCGCCCGCTCTCCAGGTGAAGCGCTCACGGTCGCAGGAAAGATCGGTTATCCGGTCATGGTGAGGCCTTCGTATGTCCTAGGTGGCCGCGCCATGGAGACGGTCTACGACGAAGCGAGCATGCGGGGCTACCTCGATCGCGTGGAGGGCAACCGGTCGGACGTGCCGGAGCATCCCGTGCTTCTCGTCGACCAGTTCCTCAGCGAAGCCACCGAGGTCGACATCGATTGCGTCGCCGATCACGAGGGGAACGTGGTGGTGGGCGGCATCATGGAGCATATCGAGGAAGCCGGCATCCACTCGGGCGACTCGGCCTGCGCCCTGCCGCCGTATTCACTCCCAGCGCACGTCATCGAGGAAATCAAGCAGCAGGCTCGGTCGATCGCGCGCGAGCTGGGGGTGGTCGGCCTCATGAATGCTCAGTTCGCGGTCCAGGGAGGAAAGATCTACGTCCTCGAGGTCAACCCCCGTGCCTCACGAACGGTCCCGTTCGTGTCCAAGGCCACCGGACTCCCACTCGCCAAGGTGGCCGCGCGGGTCATGGTAGGCCGTACTCTGGAAGAACTAGGGGTCACCGAAGCGAGGATTGGTCACGTGGCGGTCAAGGAGTCCGTTTTCCCGTTCGTGAAGTTTCCGGGGGTAGACACCATCCTTGGTCCAGAGATGCGTTCCACTGGTGAAGTCATGGGCATTGACCGGGATTTCGGCGCGGCGTTTGCCAAGTCCCAATTGGCTGCCTTTAATCAGCTCCCGTCGTCAGGTCGAGCGTTTCTGTCCGTTCGCGATGAAGACAAGGACGCGCTCGTTCCCGTGGCCCGCAAGCTTCTCGACTTGGGCTTCTCCCTCATCGCGACCAGAGGGACGGCTTCGGTCCTTTCGAAAGCCGGTATTCGCGTCGAGCAGGTCAACAAGGTGCACGAAGGGAGCCCCCACTGCGTGGACCGAATCCAGGAGGGCGGCGTGTCCATGGTGGTGAACACCACCTTTGGCGCCCAAGCCATCAGGGATTCCTTCTCTCTTCGCCGGAGCGCCTTGGTCAAGGGAATCGCCTACTTTACGACGATTCGCGCCGCCCAGGCGGCTGCCTCGGGGATCGCCGCGAGCGTCGCTCTCTCACCGTCCGTATGCTCGCTGCAGTCCTATCATTCCAAGAAGGTGAACAAGCATGCCTGACAAGGTTCCAATGACTCCACGTGGGCAACAGCGCCTCAAGGAGGAGCTCAAGCGGCTCAAGGAGATCGAGCGTCCAGCCGTCATCAAGGCCATTGAAGAGGCTCGTGGACATGGAGATCTTTCGGAGAACGCGGAGTACGACGCGGCCAAGGAGCGGCAGTCCTTTATCGAGGGTCGCATCCGCGACATCGAGAGCAAGCTGGCCCTGGCCAATGTCATCGATCCGGCCAAGCTCACTGGGGACAAGGTGGTTTTCGGCGCCACGGTCACGATCTCTGACAGCGAGTCGGGCGAAGAGCAGACCTACATGATCGTCGGCGAGGACGAAGCTGACATCAAGAACGGTCGCATCTCCATCACAGCGCCAGTTGCCCGGGCCCTGATTGGCCGCGAGGTCGGTGATCTCGTCAAGGTAAAGACGCCCAAGGGCATCCGCGAGATGGAAGTCGCGCGGGTCCGGTTCGAAGAGGCATAGTGCCCCGACCGGGGCGTAATGCTTCTCCAGGCCGCCGATCCGCAGCGCATCGCTGCGTCGCTCGGTCTTGCGTTACCGCCAGTAGCGCTGCGACCTCGCTCCTTGCGCTGCTTGCGTCTCGGCAGCCGGGAGCAATCATTACGCCCCGGTCGGGGCACTAATCCATGGAAGCAAGCGATCCCGCCCGGATCGCTCGCGTCTCTGCGTCCGTTCACGCCCTCATCCACGCGAACATGCTTCTTCTCCCCGCGCTGGTGCCCCTTTTGGCGGCGCGGTTTCGGGTGGAACCTATCCTTGTAGACACCGCAGGGACTGCTCACTATCTAGCCTTTGGCTTTGGCGCGATTCCAGCAGGTTTCTTGGCTGATCGCTTTGGGTCGCGGAAGATTCTCCTGGCTTGCCTCGCCGGTTCCGCCGTATCGGCGACCGCCTGCGCGCTTGCGCCCACCCTCGGGGTATTCACGGTCGCCTTGATAGGGCTTGGTGCCTCGGCCAGCCTGTATCATCCTGCCGGCCTTTCGCTGATCTCACGCTCGACCCCGTCGGGATCACTGGGACGTGCGCTCGGGATCCATGGAGTCGGCGGGAACCTCGGAGAAGCGCTCGCGCCGGCGGTGGCCGCACTCCTGGCCATGCGCTTCGACGAGCGCGCCCCCTTTCTCGCCGCGGCCGCCTTCGCCCTCATGGTCATGGTGCCCGTCGCGAGGGTTCCGAGTGTACCCTCGCCACGCGGGGAAGCAGAGCCGGGTGGCCGTGGCGTGCTCGTCTCGAGGACATTGATCTTAGTGCTCGCCACCGCTGTCGCGGCGGGGTTCATTTACCGGGGCGCCACCTACTTCTTGCCCAGGCACCTCTCCGCCCACGTGGATCCAAACCGACTGGCATGGCTTAGGGGCAGCGCCTCTTGGCTTGCTTCCGGCAAGGCGGGGGATTCCCTCGGAGCCGTCATGACCTCCCTGGCGCTCCTGGCTGGGGTGATTTCCCAGTGGTTAGGGGGACGCCTTGCCGATAGGTTCCAACGGGAACGGCTCTATGCCGTCATCGCGGCGGCCATGTTTCCAGCATTGCTCCTCATTGCCGTCCTGGACGGTCTTTCCCTGCTCATGGCGACCATTGTCTTTGGATTCGGCTGGTACTTGGGCCAACCGCTTCTCAGCAGCATTGCCGCGGGGCTCGTCCCAAGGGAAAAGCACGGGGCCCTTTACGGATTGCAGTTTACCGCCAGTTTTGGCCTTGGAGCACTCGCCGTTTCGGCTTGCGCCCACGTATCGACGCGCTGGGGGACGAAAGGTGCATTTCTTGCCCTCGCCATGGTTGCAGTGGCCAGCGCGCTGCTTGGCGTGGCTCTGGTTAGCGAGCGCAAGAGAATTGGGCGCACGTAGTCCTTTCCCAGGCACTGTTTTCTCGCCGTTGCGTCATACCCATTTGCTATATTCGCGGACCTAACGTTTTGAAGGGGGTATGAATGCGCCTGATTCGGCGGATTCCCGTCCTGGTTGCGCTCGCTATCCTCTCCGCTAGCTTACGCCCTGCATTCGCAGACCAAGCAAAGCCTCGCTTCATCATGCTGGTGGACAGCTCGGGCTCGATGACGCTGACGCCAGAAATCCGGGTGCTCGGTGATTCGGGCATTACGTGCAGCACGACCTCGCCCAGGTCGTGCACCCAAGGAGCGGTCTGTGGCGCGCCTTGTGGAACCGGCTATCCCCAGTGCCCATCTGGGACAACGTGCTCGTCGGGCGTCTGCAGGTGCACGAACAGCCTCACCTGCGGGAACAACGGTCGCTGCTCGGACTGCGGTGATCTGGATTGCCGAGAGACCACGTCGGGAACCAAGTGCGCTTGCCCCCTGGGCCTTGACTGCATTTCCAACCGTTGCACATTCGTCGACGGCGTCTCCACCCATGGTGACGGCTCTGACGAGCACAAGGGCTGCGACATGGATGGCGATGGGCTGTTCGACGACAGCCGTGTCTTTGCCGCCAAGGGTGCACTCCGTAATGTCGTTGGTGCGTTTGGCGAGATCGAATTCGCACTCGCCCGGTTCAAGCAGGTCACCGGCGGCGGCTCCTGCAGCACATACCTCGACTGCCCACGAGGCCCCGACGGCTCTTACCTGTTCGATTGCTTGGGTCCGACAGGTGCCAAGCGCTGCGTGTCCTGCATTAGCTCCTGCGATTCCGACACGAACTACGATGAGTGCACGGCGTCCTTCAGCTGCGGGTCGTGCGATTACTCGAGCTACTGCAGCGCCAAGAGGATCGATCGGACGTGCGAGGGGGACGCCAGTCCAATCGCCTCCGCAACGGTAGACTGCTACGCGCCGAGCTCTGACAACGAGTGCATCAACTACGTTGGCGCCTACCGCACCAGCGATGCTCTGACGTGCGTGAACGCCGGCGGTGAGGTGCTGGTGTCGTTCCCGGCGAGCTCCAACGACGACAATTTCTCCCAGCTATCGGCGTGGATCGATAACCACGAGCTGGGCGGAACAGACAAGGAGCTGCGAGCGATTGGCCCAACCCCCCTCGGGGCAAGCCTTTCAGACATGAAGGCCTTCCTCACGGGGAATAGCCTCTCGCCCCTCAGGGTCGACACCTCCACGCCGTGTCGGGACTACGCCGTAATTCTCCTCACCGACGGAGAGGAGACGTGCCTCGGAGACCCAGTAGCCGCTGCCAGGGCGCTGAGAAACATCGCCGTCACCCGCAACGACGGCGCGCGGGTGACCGTGGACGTAAAGACCTACGTCATCGCGCTCGCCGTGTGCCCCCCATCGAACCCCAACTGCCCGACCAAGCTTCAGCTTGATGCCATTGCCGCAGCAGGGGGGACCAACGCAGCCCACGTGGTCACCAGCGAGGCAGAAATCAGCGCTGCCGTCGCCGATATCGTCGCCAATTCGATCAAGACGGAGATGTGCAACGAGCTCGACGATGACTGCGACAAGCAAGTGGACGAGGATTTCCCCGAAAAGGGATCCCTGTGCACCGCAGGAGTGGGAGCCTGTGCACGGGTTGGGGCACGCGTGTGCCGTGCGGACGGATTGGGCACCGAGTGCTCGGCCGTCCCTGGCCCCAAGTCGTTCGAGAAGTGCAACAACATCGACGACGATTGCAACGGACTGATCGACGATGGCATCTCGTGCATCCCGTGTAGCCCTCAGCCCGAGGCGTGCAATGGCCGGGATGACGACTGCGACAGCCTGGTCGATGAGGACATCGCCGTCGCGGCGTGCGGTATTGACGTGGGCGCATGCGAGCCCGGTCATACCGAGTGCATCGCGGGCCGCCTGGTGTGCCTCGACGCCCGCGGCCCGGTCCCCGAAACGTGCAACAACATGGACGACGACTGCGACTCGATCGTCGATTCATTCAGCGCTCCCTGCTACGACTTGCCAACGGGTTGCAACCTGAGCACCCGGCAGTGCCAGGGCAGGTGCCAGCTCGGCTTACGCACGTGTACCAGTGGGTCGTTCGGAGCATGTGTCGGGGCGGTCGGTCCTACGACCGAGATCCCGTGCAACAAGGTGGACGATGACTGCGACGGCGAGACAGACGAGGGGGCCGGCAGCGAGGTGTGCGATGGATTCGACAATGACTGCGATGGATTGATCGACGAGAGCGATCCATCCGTCGGGAAAGCCTGCGGTACCCCGCCGTTCACCAGCCCTTGCCGGGCCGGAACGCTTGCTTGCGTTGGGGGAGCGCTCGCGTGCCAAGGCGAACGGGACCCTCAGCCTGAGACCTGCGACAAGGTAGACAACGACTGCGACGGGGTGGTGGACAATGGCATCGCGGGCCTTGGCGGCACATGCGGTACCGATGAAGGGGAATGCACCAGGGGAACCCTGCGCTGCATCGACGGCGCGGTGGCCTGCGCAGGAGCTTTGGGTCCAAGGACTGAGACATGCGACTGCTTGGACAACGACTGCGACGGACAGGTCGACGAGTCCGATCCGCTGCTGGGAACGGCTTGTGGAGAT
The DNA here is from genome assembly GCA_016210055.1 of Deltaproteobacteria bacterium. Classification (GTDB taxonomy): domain Bacteria; phylum Myxococcota_A; class Polyangia; order Haliangiales; family SHYZ01; genus JACQUZ01. Next base: position 18,044 of record JACQUZ010000086.1, read on the forward strand.
CTCCCGGGCGGAGGGAGTGTCAACACCGAGGCTGGGGAGTGCCAACTCGGGATCCGGACCTGCCAGGCTGCCCCAGGGTGCGCGCTGGCGTGCACGGGCGCTGTCGGACCCGCGGCCGAGACGTGCAACGGCCGTGACGATGACTGCGACGAGAAGGTCGACGAGGACTTCACCACCCTAGGCACGCCTTGCACTAATGGGATGAAGGGGGCCTGCCGGGCCAGCGGCATCTACGCCTGCTCGTCGGATGGACAGAGTGTCACGTGTACAGCCCCAGCGGGTACTCCCAGCAGCGAGAGCTGCAACGGGATTGACGACGACTGCGACGGGCTTGTCGACGAAGATCCGCTGCCATTCGTCGGCACGACCTGTGCCCCGGCGGTCGGCGCATGCGGGGCTGGCAAGCTGGCCTGCGAAAACGGCGCCCTTCGTTGCGTTGTTCCCACGGGAACGGACGAGGTTTGCGATGGCAAGGACAACGACTGCGATGGCCTCACTGACGAGAGCGATCCAGCCCTCGGAACGCAGTGCGGCACGCCGCCCTTCACCAGCCCGTGCCAAGCGGGAACTACGGCGTGCGTCTCGGGGCGCCTCGCTTGCCGGGGTGAAAAGGATCCCCAGGCCGAAACCTGCGATGGCGTGGACAATGATTGCGACGGGACCATCGACAACGGCGTCCCAGGATTCGGAGTCCCGTGCGGTACCGACGAGGGTGAATGCACGCCGGGCGTCCTGCGCTGCGTCGACGGCAGGGCCACATGCGTGGGTGCCGTAGGGCCCAAGACCGAAACCTGCGACTGCTTGGACAATGACTGCGACGGGCAACTCGACGAGTCGGATCCTCTTCTGAGCACCCCTTGTGGCGACCTACCAGGGGGAGGCACAGTTAGCACTGATACTGGCGAGTGCCAGCTGGGCATTCGCTACTGCCCAGGCGCGCCCAAGTGCACGCTCGCATGCAAGGGCGCCATCGGCCCGGCGGCAGAGCAGTGCAACGGCTTTGACGACGATTGCGACGGCAGTACCGACGAGGACTTCCCGGCGGTCGGCAAGTCCTGTGACAACGGCATGAAAGGGGCCTGCCTTTACACGGGGACCATCGTCTGCAACCCAACGGGGACCGGCACCCTATGCACCGCGCCGTTGGGCACACCAGGCGTCGAGAGCTGCAACAGGATTGATGACGACTGCGACGGCGAAGTCGACGAGGCACCCCTCCCCTATGTCGGAGGCGCGTGCACTCCACCGACTGGTTGCACGGGAACGTGGGAGTGCGCATCGGGGTCGCTTCGCTGCACGCCGACGGCGACCACGGCCACCGAGACATGCAACGGCAAGGACGACGACTGCGACGGATTGGTCGACGAGAGCGATCCCGAGCTTGGTCAGCCGTGTGGCACGCCTCCGTTTACGAGCCCCTGCAAGGCCGGCGTCAAGGCATGCGTGGGTGGTGCCCTCGCCTGCCAAGGGGAGAGGGACCCGCTGCCCGAAGCCTGTGATGGCGTCGACAACGACTGCGACGGCGATATCGATGAGGAAGTCCCGGGTTTCGGTGTCCCCTGCGAAACCAGTGTCGGGGAGTGCGAGCCGGGTGTCCTAGGCTGCGTGAACGGTGCGGCGACCTGCGTGGGGGGCGTGGGCCCAAAGACAGAGGTCTGTGACTGCCTAGACAACGACTGCGATGGGCTCACCGACGAGTCAGATCCCATGCTCGGGAGCGCATGCAGCGAGCTCCCGGATGGCACGGCGGTCTCCTCGGAGGTTGGCGAGTGCCAGCACGGCATTCGCGTCTGTCCTGGCGTACCTCGCTGCGCCCTCGCGTGCAAGGGCGCCATTGGACCTGCGCGCGAGAGGTGCAATGGGCTCGACGACGATTGCGATGGCAAAGCCGACGAGGACTTCCCGACGCTCGGCCAGCCGTGTGAAAACGGCATGAGAGGCGCCTGCGCCCAGGCGGGCACGGTCGTGTGTGCCGCCGATGGCAACGGAATCGCCTGCTCGGCTCCAGAAGGCACCCCAGGCATTGAGAGCTGCAACGGTATCGACGACGACTGCGACGGGGAGGTGGACGAAGAGCCTCTCCCCTACGTGGGGACGACTTGTTCGCCGGCCATTGGCATTTGTGCGCCAGGCCTGTGGGAGTGCCACGACGGCGCCCTTCGCTGCAGCAGCGCCGGAAGCGGCTCGGCCGAGATATGCAATGGGCTCGATGATGACTGCGATGGGCTCACCGACGAGCCCATCCTGCCGGGGACCGGCGAGCAGTGCGTCGATCCTGGCTACGAAGGGATCGGCGACAAGGGGGAGTGTGAATTCGGGCAGGTGGAGTGCATCGCAGGAGACCTGTCGTGCCAGGGCTACCGCGGACCCAAGGAAGAGGTGTGCAACGGCAAGGACGACGACTGCGACGGCATTCCCGACGACAGCGCGACCTGCCCTCATCCCGACGAAGTCTGTTATCGCGGAAGCTGCGTCCTTCCCTGCTGCCACCCAGGGGAGTATCCGTGCGAGTTCCCCTGTCCGGGTGGATTCCAATGCGTGCCGGTGGCGAACACGCCCGAGCCTTCGCGGTACTGCGCGTCGGATCCTTGCACGGCCATCACGTGCGGACAGGGGGAGTACTGCGATCCTTCCGATGCCTCCTGCAAGGCCTACTGCACCGCCACCACGTGTGCCGAAGGAAAGACCTGCCTGGGCAAGGGGGAGTGCGTGGATTGCTTTGATCCCCGTCTCGCTTGCCCCACCGGCATGCTGTGCGCCCGTGATGAGGGCGGCGTGGCGCGTTGTACGCCCGACCCGTGCCCCAAAGGACGCTGCGCGGACGACGAGATTTGCAAGAACGGAAGCTGCATCCCCGACTGCAGCGACAAGTGCGCGGCTGGCGAGCGCTGTGACACCGACACCGGCGAGTGCGTGCCCGACCTTTGCGACCGCGTGACCTGTGAAACCGGCGACACCTGCGACCCCATGACCGGGGAGTGCGCGCGAGGCCGCTGCATTGGCGTCTCCTGCCCCGGCGGGGAGATCTGCGTGCCTGCCACTGGGGCGTGCGTGGCCGATCCATGTCTTTCGCTCAAGTGCCCGACGGACCCGCCGCAGAAATGCCAGGTGAACTTCCAAGGCTCGGCGACCTGCGTGGCCGAGGAGGACACAAAACCCGGGGACGTCGACTTGGTCTTGGCGAGCGGCGGTGGTGGGTGTGCTTGCGATGTGGGGGGTTCACGACGAGGCACCCAGGCAGGCGGGGGGTTGGTGCTCCTGGTGCTCGCCATCGCGTGTTTCCGTCTCCGCGCGCTGCTAACACGAGCATCCCGCTCGGCGTGGGTCCTTCTCCTTTTCCTCACCGCCTGCAACATCGATCCCTTTGCTCTTTCCCACGCCCGTGATGCGGGCGCCGGACTCACGGATGCCCAGTCCCGCACCGATGGTCGCCCAAAGCGACCGGACGCTGCGGGAGACCCCATTCTCCCCGCGCCAGATGCCTGCGTGCCCCTTGCCGAAGCGTGCGATTCCGCGGACAACGACTGCGACGGCAAGGTGGACGAGGACTTCGATCTATCGAGCGATCCCAACCACTGCGGCGACTGCAAGACGGTCTGCCGGTACCCGCACGCATTCGGAACGTGCCGCCAGGGGACGTGCGAAAAGGGGCAGTGCGTGTCGGGCTACCACGACCTGAACGGCGATCCGTCCGACGGCTGCGAGTACTTCTGCATCCCCACCGCAGGCGGAATCGAAGCCTGTGACTTCGCCGATAACGACTGTGATGGCGAAATCGACGAGGGGTTCGATCTCGCTACCGACACCATGAACTGTGGCGGGTGCGGCCAGCGGTGTGCCCTCCCCAATGCAACGGCGGCGTGCGTTGACGCGGACGGCGATGGGAAGGGAACCTGCGTCGTCGAGCGCTGCGATCCGGGCGCGGTCGACCTAAACCCAGACATGCCTGGGTGCGAGTACCGCTGTATCCCGAGCAATGGTGGCATCGAGAAGTGCGACGGATTGGATAACGACTGCAACGGTGCCGTCGACGACGGCAATCCCTCCGGTGGCTTGCCCTGCGGTACCGATGAAGGGGCATGCGTCGCGGGCAAGACCGAGTGCGTGGGCGGTATCCTTCGGTGCGTCGGTGCAGTCAGCCCCACGCCGGAGAAGTGCAACGACATCGACGACGACTGCGACTCGGTGGTCGACGACCCGATCGACAAGATGACCGATGTGAACCACTGCGGGAGCTGCAAGCCGTGCGCCTTGCCATTCGCGTCCCCCACGTGCGTCGGGGGTGCCTGTCAGGTCGCCTCATGCCATTTCGGACACGTGGACCTGGATTCGAAGCCCGAAAACGGCTGCGAATACGCGTGCATCAAGACGGGCGACGCGGAGCTTTGCGACAAGGCCGACAATGATTGCGACGGCCTGGTTGATGAGGACTTTGATCTTTCGAAGGACCCCATGAACTGCGGATCGTGTGGCAATACCTGCACGTTCGCGAACGCAAGCGCCGCCTGCACGGGAAATAGGTGCACCATGGGGAAGTGCGCGGCTGGTTTTCAGGACCTCGACGGCAAGGCAGACAACGGGTGTGAGTACGCATGCACGCCCACGGGCCCGGAGGCGTGCAACGGCGCCGACGACGACTGCGATGGCGCGGTCGACGAAGGGGTCAACTTGGCGAAGGACCCCGTGAACTGCGGCGGCTGCGGGCAGAAGTGCGAGCTGCCCCATGCCGTGGCGGCGTGTGAGGACTTGGACGGCGACGGTCTTGGATCGTGTGTCGTCGCCTCTTGTGAGGGCGGCTACGTGGACGTGAGCCCTGCCGTTCCTGGCTGCGAGTACGCATGCACGCCCAGCCAGGGCGGGGTCGAGAAGTGCGACAACCTGGACAATGACTGCGACGGAACCGTCGACGAGGGTAATCCTGAAGGGGGCGTCACGTGCGGCACCGATGAGGGCACTTGCGTGGCAGGCAAGACCGAGTGCGTCCTGGGGCTCCTGCGCTGTGTCGGGTCCATTGGGCCGAGACCCGAGATCTGCAACGACGTGGACGACAATTGCGACGGCGTTGTCGACGACCCCATCGACAAGTCGAGCGACGTGAACCACTGTGGAAGCTGCAAGCCGTGTGGTCTCGCCTACGCAATCCCAACGTGCGTGCGGGGTGCGTGCCAGGTGTCGAGCTGCCAGTTCGGGCACGTGGACCTCGACAGGAAGCCGGAGAACGGCTGCGAGTACGCGTGCATCAAGACCAGCGACTCGGAGCTTTGCGACGGCAAGGACAACGATTGCGACGGTCTCGTCGACGAGGGATTCGACATGGCCGCGGATCCCCTCAACTGTGGCAGCTGCGGCAATGCATGCGTGTATTCCAACGCGACAGGGAGATGCCTCATCGGCCGCTGCTCCCTTGGGCCCTGTGCCCCGGGCTATTACGACATTGATCGCCAGGCATCAAGCGGCTGCGAGTACGCATGCACGCCGACTGGAAGCGAGACATGCAATGGACTCGACGACGATTGTGACGGCACGCCTGACGAAGGCTTTGACCTCGCCACGGACGTGAACCACTGCGGGGGCTGTGGCCAGAAGTGTGAGCTCCTCCATGCCGTCGCCCGGTGCGTGGATCCGGACGGGAATCGCCTTGGAAGCTGCGTCGCCGCCTCGTGCGAGGCAGGATACGTGGATCTCAACCCGACGATTCCGGGATGCGAGTACGCATGCACGCGCACCAACGGAGGAGTGGAAGCCTGCGACGGAGCAGACAACGACTGCGACGGAGCCATCGACGAAGGAAACCCGGGGGGAGGCATTGCCTGCGGTACTGACGAGGGTGCTTGTGTCGCTGGGAAGACGGAGTGCACCTATGGCGTCCTCCGCTGCGTGGGCGAGGTCGGGCCAGCGCCGGAGACCTGCAACGACATTGACGACGACTGCGACAAGCTTGTCGATGACCCGATCGACAAGTCCTCCGATGTGAACCATTGCGGAAGCTGCAATCCATGCAAGCTTCCTTACGCCACGCCAAAGTGCGTGGGCGGTACTTGCCAGGTCGCAAGCTGTCGGGTCGGGCGAGTGGACCTTGATCGAACTCCAGAAAACGGCTGCGAATACGCCTGCATCAGGACCAGCAGCGTGGAGCTCTGCGATCGCCAGGACAACGACTGCGACGGTTCGGTAGACGAAGGCTTCAATCTCTCGACGGATCCTCAGAACTGCGGAACCTGCGGGAACACCTGCGCCTATGCCAATGCGGCCGCGACCTGCTTGAGCGGTCGCTGTGCCATGGGGAGCTGCCTCGCAGGCTTCGTAGACCTCGATGGCCGCACCGACAATGGCTGTGAGTACGCGTGTACTGCGACGGGACGGGAGACGTGCAACGGGATCGACGACGATTGCAATGGATCTGTCGACGACAAGGTCGCAGAGGTGGGAACCTCTTGCGGTACGGATACCGGTGAGTGCGCCGTTGGGACTCGCCAGTGCCTTTCGGGCGTCTTGACCTGCGTGGGCGCCGTCGGGCCGTCGCCCGAGATCTGTGACGGCAAGGACAACAACTGCGAAAACGGGATCGACGAGACCTTCGACAAGCAGAACGACCCCCGGTACTGCGGCGGATGCACTCCGTGCGAGATCCCGAACGCAGTGTCGGGATGCAGCCGTGGGCAGTGCACGATCTTGGCCTGCAAGAGCGGGTTCGTGGATTTCGACGGGAAAGCACCCAATGGCTGTGAGTACGCCTGCACGGTCACTGGAGCCGAGATTTGCGACGGGCTCGACAACGACTGCGACACGCAGGTCGACGAAGGTCTTTCGGCTCCGGCAATTTGTGCGAGCCGTGGACCGTGCGCCGGCACGATTGCCAAGTGCATGGGAGCGTCGGGCTGGAAGTGCGCCTACCCGAGCTCGGTCCAAGTCGATCCCTCGGGGAACCTCGTGCTCGAGGAGACCCTCTGCGACGGCATTGACAACGACTGCGACGGTGGCGCCGATGAGCCATTTGCCCTCAAGGGGACTTCGTGCGCCGAGGACGGCTCCTACTCCATGGCACGCAAGGTGGGGGCATGCCGCGGGACAGGCGTCTTGGCGTGCAACGCAACGAAGGACGGGCTCACTTGCAACATCACCACGTCCGGCGCGACACCGACGAACGAGCTCTGCAACCAGAAGGACGACGACTGCGACGGCAAGGTCGATGAGCCGTACGACTACGGTGGCTTCCTTGGCGTCCGCGATGCCCTGGTGACCATCGCGGCCGGCGGCTCGCTCGGGACCTACGTGATTTATGCCTACGAGGCCTCGCGTCCCGACGCCACGGCAGCTTCACCGGGCCTCGTCGAGACCCGGGCATGCTCCAGCGCGGGCCGCATCCCGTGGCCCTCTGCGAGCTGGAACGAGGCACAGGCCGCTTGCCAGGCTGCTGGCCTGCGCCTGTGCAAGGTATATCGCTCGGGCTGTAGTGGAGGTTGCTGCAACGGCCCCATCCTCGCGGACGAGTGGGGACGTTCCTGCCAGGGTGGGGGGACACCGCCAGGCGACTTCGAGTACCCGTATGGCGACACGTACCAGCCCCTGAGCTGTAATGGCTCTGACTACGACCCAATCACGAGCACGGCTTCGAACGAGGATCTCGCGATACAGGCAGGCTCGCTCCTCATGTGCAAGAGCGAGGGGAGCGTGTACGACCTTTCTGGCAACTTGAAGGAATGGACGGATGATCCACGTTGCGCGGCCGGATCGGTCGTTCACACCCTCCGCGGCGGATCCTTTGATAACCACTCCACCGGTCTAACCTGCGATTTCCAGTTCACCGTGGCAGAGCCGGACTTCGCGCTGGCGAACGTGGGCTTCCGCTGCTGCGGGCAAAGCTGTGCCCCCGGGCAATCCTACTGCGGCGGGACGTGCGTGGACCTGGCAACGTCGCCGGCACACTGTGGAGCGTGCGGGAACTCGTGTGGCAGCGGCGTGACTTGCGTAAATGGCACCTGCTGCCCGAGCGGGACCACTTCGCTGTGCGGCGGCACGTGCTGCGCCGGCACGTGCGACGCTGGGACGTGCAAGTGACCAAGTCTCGCTGAACCCCTTCCTGCGCGCAGGTCCCCACCGCCCAAGCATCCGCCAGCCGTTTTTCTGGTTCGCCCACGGCGCCGCGGCGACGCGTTGCGTCATCAGTGGCTTATCAAGTAGCCGGCTCCCAAATCGGCCTTCTTGGGATAACCAACTGTATTTCCTAGTTCAGTATGGGTGGAATTGCGCGTGCATAAGAAAATACACCCAAATGGCATTATACCGCCCGTGCTAGAATCTAACGCACTGCACCAGGAGGAAACGGCTTCGCTATGGCGAGAACTCTTCAGCTAGTCCGAGCGACTTCGCACTTGGCGCTCCGAGCCGTGATCGAGGACCTGCTCGCTGCGCGTGGGTCGCGGGAGATGCCGCTAGCCCACGGGCAGCTTACCCTCGCGATCGTTTCGCGTGATGCCGCCGACGCTCGCCAGAAGCTCCAGCACGCACTTTCATCGCTCGCTGCCGGCAAGGACTTGGTCGAAGAAGGGGTCGCGTTCGAGCCCGAGCCTTGGGGCGCTTCCCGCTTGGCGTTTCTTTTTCCCGGTCAGGGCAGTCAATACGTGGGCATGTTATCCGGGCTGCGCCAGGCGTGGCCTTTGCTAGCTCGGCACCTTGCGGCCCTCGATGACAGCTGGCGCTCTCTAACCGGAGCCTATCTCTGCGACTTGATTTTCCGCAGTAACAAGCCCGCGCACGAGGCAGAGCTCCGCGACACGCGCAACGCTCAGCCAGCCCTCGGGATCACATCTGCGGCTCTTCGGGCAAGCCTGGCTGACCTAGGCGTCGAGCCGTCCTACTTCGCGGGTCACAGTTACGGCGAGCTGACCGCGCTCTGGGCTGGTGGCAGCTTTGACACGGAATCGTTCTTGGCGCTGAGTCGCACGCGCGGACAGCTAATGGCCGAGGCCGGCTCTTTGGCGAGAGGCGCCATGCTGGCCGTGCTCGCTCCTGCCCATGTCGTGCAATCGCTTCTCGACGGAGTGCCCGGGCGCGTAATCTTGGCGAACCAAAACGGCCCATCGCAGAATGTCGTTTCCGGCGACGTAGAGGCGATTGAATGCGTCGAGACGCGTGCCCGCGAGCGCGGCTTGCGCGCAACGCGCCTGCGTACCTCCGCAGCGTTTCACTCGCCACTCATGGCCCCTGTCGCCAAGCGCTGGGGCGAGTTTCTGGAGGACTTCGAGCGCCGGGGTGCCTTCCGCGCGCCTTGCCGTGGCGAGGCGTGGAGCAACGTCAAGGCGGCTGCCTATGCGTCTTCGAGTGAAGTCCGAGAGCTCCTCTTTCGCCAGCTGACCGAGACGGTGCGGTTCGGCGAAATGGTCGAAGGCCTCTATGAACGTGGCGCTCGGATCTTCGTTGAGGTAGGGGCTGGCCAAGTACTAACCAGCCTCGTGCGCGAGATCCTTGGGTCGAGGCCGCACCTCGCGCTGCCTCTCGATCCGCGGGACGGCGATCCGCAGGCTCACCTCCTTGGTGTTCTGGGGCGCCTCGCCAGCCATGGAATTCCGGTCGAACCGGCACGGCTCGCTACCGAGCCATCTTCAGACAAGTGCACGCCTGTCCTTGCGCCCCCCACCATCACTGAGTCGACCCTAGCCGCTTCGCCTTGGGCCCAAGAGGCGAGCGTCTCGCAGGTCGTCCCCACGACGACACAGCGTACCCACGTCCACGAAGGGAACCAGGCAATCATGGCACGTTCGTTCTTTGACACGAATCGCCAAGTACTCGAGGCTTATTTTGCGCAGCAAGTACGGATGCTCGAGGCCGCTCCAGCACCGGAGCTCCTGCCCGCCGTCCTCGAACACAACCGTAGCCTCCTTCTCGATTTCCTCTCGGCGCAGGAGCTTGCCCTGGCGAAGCTCGTTGGCTCCGAGGGCACACTTCGCGGAAAAAACGAGTGCCTTCCGGAGCTTCCCATTCCAAGCGCCACTGGTCCTATCGCCTTGCAAGACATCCTCCCTTCGCCGGCGAACGCCGCCTCCGCCCCCAGCCCGGCGCGCAAGTCGGTGACGGATGTCGAGTCCTGGATTCGCAACAAGCTCGCGAGCATCACGGGCCTCCCCGTTGCCTCGCTAAACCGTGAGACGAGCTTCGAGGGTGACCTCGGCTTGGATTCCATCAGCATGGTCGAGATCTGGGCAGATCTCCTGCATCACTTCCCCGCGCTCGAGGGGCGATCCGGCGACTTCCGTTTCCAGACGATCGGCGAGGCCATCTCTCGAATAGAAGAGGAGTTGAGCCGCGGGCAGGCGGCTCAGGCAACCCGTCAGCAACCGCACGTTCAAGAACTGTCCAGCAGGGAACCAGCACCCATCACGTCTCAGCAACCAGAAGGGTTAGCGAGCGCGCAGCCTCGCCGGGATATCGCAGCCGATGTTCTGGCGGTCCTTCGGCGCGTGGTCTCATCCGATGCCCCCCTCTCGCCATCCGCGGATCTTGAGGTCGATCTCGGGATCGACGTGTTTGCGCGCGAGAGCCTGGTTGAAGAGCTTTGCCAGCTCTTTCCCTGGGCACGAATAGCCGGACGTGAGCTCGTGCACGCACGGACGATCGGCGACCTTGCAGATCTGCTTTGCCGGCTCGGCGCAGTCTCGAGTGACCCACCTCGTGACGCCCCGAGCTGCAAGCCTCTCACGGTCGGACAGGTCGGACCGGCGGTGGAGCGCTTTGTTCTCGTCGAGCGCCCCATCTTCCCTGCGGGCAACTTGCCGAGCCCCGAACAGATCCTGCTCGTCGGCACAAGGGGACTCCACCTGCAGCTCGTCGAGGAGGCACTCGCCAAGACCGGGAATGCGCTCTCGATCCTCACCGTGGACCGGGAAGGTTGGTCCTGCCCCGATGGGCAGGCGATCCCGTTTTCGGAATGGGAGGCGCTTGCTCTCGCGCTCCAGCGCTTCGGCACCGCGGCACGCACGATCGTGCTTGCTCCGAGCGATCCAGAAGCTCTCGGCGAGCTCGACAATGACAGCTGGACCAATGCGGTCGATCGTTCTGCTACCGCGCTCTTCGTTCTGGCCAAGGCCCTTCATTCCCTTGGCCCGACGAACCTGCCCGAACGGCTCGCAGTCGTGATCCGTGACGGCCACGTGGCCGCTTCGGGGGCCCTCGGAATCGCCCGCGTCTTGCGCCAGGAGTGGCCAAAGACAAGGGTACGCAACGTCGTCCTTGACGACGCCGCGGGGCTCGCTGCCGGCGTGCTCGCGCCAGCCTTGTGGCAGGGCGAAAGCGATCACGACCGCGTAATCAACGGTATTTCGATAAAGGAGCGCGTTCTTCTTTCGCGCGCCCCCGAAGCGTCGCCACGGTCCCTCCGTCTCGACCCCTCATCGCCTGTGCTGGTCCTGGGAGGTGGCGATGGCATCACTGCAGAGGCCGCCTGCCGCCTGACCGCGCTGGCTCGCTGCCACATAGTTGCAGTGGGAAGAACCCCCCTGCCCTCGGACATGCCCTTCGCCGGGATTGACGAGGACGTCCAGGTGCAACGTCGCATCTTCGAAGAAGCGACCCGCGGCGCCTCCCTGGCGCAGCTGCGCGAGAAATGGCGCGAAGTGGCGCGGCAACGAGCGATCTTCCGCACCCGCCGGCGCATCGAAGCGGCGGGCGGCTCGTTCTCCTACTTCGCCGCGGACGCTTCGGACCCCGCCGCCCTCCGCACCGTGATCGATGCGGTACGCGCATCACACGGGCCTATCCGCGGCCTGATCCACGGCGCGGGCATTACCGAGGACGGGCTCATAGGCGTCAAGTCACCGGTTGCATTCCAGCGCGTCCTTCGCACAAAGACGGAATCAGCGTTTCACCTGTATCGCCTGCTCCGCGACGAGCCGATGGAGTTCGCGCTGCTCTTTAGCTCGCTCTCTTCCTTCGCGGGCCCTCCCGGACAGGCGGACTACGCTGCGGCCAATGAAGTGCTCAATGCTCTCGCCTCGCAATGGAATGAGCAGGTGACATACCCTGTTCGTTCCCTGCTCTGGTCGGTGTGGACAGAGACAGGGCTCGCCGCAGGTGCGTTCCGCGGACGGATGGAGCGCCTCGGCATTCCCGGAATCACCAATGCTGAGGGCACGCGCCTCTTTGGCGACGAGGTTCTAGCGGGCCGCAAGACCGAGGACTGGGTTCTCCTAGCACCCCGGGCCGCGCTGAAATCGGCGATCGGGAGCACGGCGATCGAGCTTCCACCCGAAATGCCGGCACCCGTCCAGGCGGCACTTGGGGGCCAGAGAACATGAATCCCCTTGGCACGCATGAGGAACCGCTTGTTTTCTCCGCCCTTGCGGGAATCTTCCCAGGAGCGACAAGTGTCGATGCCTTCTGGCAGAATATCCTCGCGGCCCGTCCCGCTCCATTGACGAGCCTCGGCCCGCGATGGCAAGTAGCGCGCGAGCGTTACTTTGCGGCCAAGCCCGGTACCCCCGATCGGACCTATCTCGATCAGGCCTACTGCCTGCCTTCCGAGACGGATGCCTTGGTGGCTGACGGCACTGATCGACAAGTAGCGCTGGGCATCCACGTTCTCCGGTCTCTTACTCAGCAAGCAGGACAGCCCCTTTCCCTGGAATCCACGGCTCTCGTGGTCGGTACCTCCTGGGCGGGGGAGAGCTATTTCCGTCGAGCGGGAACAGCGAGCGGGGCCAAAGGGACTATTCCGGTGGGAGCCGACGTCCAGCTCACCGCCATCGCATCCTCCGTCGGTCTTCTCGGCCCGCGCTTGGCCATCGATACGGCCTGCGCCTCATCGCTATATGCCATCGAGACGGCGGTCGCACTTATCCGAAGCGGCCAGGCGCGCTCCGTCGTGGTGATGGGGCTTTGCGCCTACCTGCCCCCGTTCCTCTATATCGCATTCTCCCAGCTGACTGCCTTGTCGCCACGCGCCGAGATCCTGCCTTTTTCGGCGCAAGCCTCGGGGATAGTGCCGGGCGAGTGCGTGGCTGCCGTCCTCCTCGAACCGCTCTCATCGGCCCTCGCCAGCGGGCGCCGCATCTACGGGGTCCTACGGGGAATTGGTCTCTCCTCCGACGGCGCCGACCGGTCGGTCTTCGCCCCCGGTGCCGACGGGCAACGGCTGGCCTACGCGCGGGCTTACGAGGGGCTCTGCCCCGGGACGGTCGATTACGTCGAGGGACATGGCACAGGGACCCCCGTCGGGGACGAGACGGAAGTCACGGTGCTCGAGGAGGTGTTCGGCTCTCCTCGCCAAGGGCGGCCATTGCCGATTGGTTCCGTGAAATCCCTGATTGGCCACACCCTCGCTGCAGCAGGGATGGCCTCTGTCATCAAAGCACTCTTGATGTTGCGCGAGCGCACGATCGTGCCGCATCTCCCGGTCGAGCCGAGCCCGCACCTCGCCGGCACGTCCCTGGAACTGCCACGTCATCCGACGCCATTTCCCGAGGCCGACCGGCCGCTGCGGATCGGCATCTCCGCGCTCGGCTTCGGTGGTTCCAATGCTCACCTCGTCCTAGATTCCCAGGACGAAAGCCCGCCCCGCAAGGTTCTTTTTGCCGTGCCTCGGGATCCTGGTTCTGCGCCCACTCTCCGGGTTGCCGGTTCGAAGACAGCTCTTCAAGCCGTCGCCATCGTCGACGTGGCGGCTGCGCTCGGGTCCGCCTTGGACTCGTCTTCCTGGGCTTGCGCCCTGCGGGATAGACGATCGCTCATCGGAACCGCGGATCCCCTCCGCTTCGCGTTCGAACGTCTTCCCGATGGAGCCTACTTTCCACCACAGCACATCCTCGATGCCAAGGGTCTCCGTGGGGGGCCAAATCTCCTCAAGCGGGTGGATACCTTCCAGCTCCTCCTACTGCGCCTAACCAACGAGATCATGTCCCGCCACCCGCGCCTGCGAGCCTCCGAGCAAGCGGGCGTGCTCATGATCAACAATCTCGGCGGCGAGACGGCTCTGCGTTTCTCGCGCAGGTATGAGGAGCTGTTCCGTGACCGGGGTCACGCGAAAGACACCGTGACAATGACCATGGAGGCGATCGCGTCGGCGCTTCCGTCCATGTGCTCCGGCTATCCCGCCTACCATTTCGACCTGCGGGGGTTCCACGCCACGCTGGCTGGTGGGCCGGGTGCGTTCTTCAATTCGTTGCGGCTTGCTCCCTACCTCCTTTCGCGGAAATGCCGGCAGCTCCTCCTTGGCGCCGGGCGATCGATCAAGCTTCAGGATGAGGTCACGGACGCTCCCGCCCCCGGAGAGGGCGCAGGCGTGCTGCTTCTCAAGCCGCTGGACGTCGCTCGCGCCGACGGAGATCGCGTCCTGGCCGTGTTGAGGGCCGCGATCCCGGGGACCGAGGCTGACAACCTGGCTGCGGCCTGTGCGCTAGCGGGGCTCACCCCGGACCGCCTGAGCGTGCGTGACGCATGCCAGCTCCTACCGACCGAGGCGAGAGGGCGCGCCCAAGCGGTGACGGGTTTCCTCGGAGAAGCCACAGGGATCGAGGCGATCCTCGGCGCCCTCGCGAACTCGGGAGAGCATGCAGCGATCGAAGTCCGGCGCGGAACGACGCTTGTCCTCACTCTTTTCTTGGATAAGGAGTCGCCGCTTCTCGAGGACGTGCGCGCACCGACGCTGCCATTGACCGTCTCGTTCCGCGCAGAGGAAGGCAATGCCGTAGAGAAACGCCCTGCGCCGTCCGTTTCAGCTCCGGCTTCGGTGACCGCCATGACCGCGGCTCCGGCTCCGGCCCACTGGGCCCTAGAGGCACGCCGCTTGACTGCCGTCGACACCACCAGTGCCCCGCCCCTCATGCCTCGAGCCTCACGCCTCGCGCTGCAACACGCCTGGATGGAGAGCTCTAGCGCGATGGTCCACGCGTTTTTCGATGCCGAGCGGCGCCTGCTCGAGCACCTGGCTGCTGGTTCCATGGGCGCTCCTCGTCCGAGCACCGTAAGCCTTGATGTCGCGGCGACGCTCCGCAGGGTCGAGAACCGCGTGCTTCTCGCCGCCGAGGCTGACAGCGCCGCGGGGAGCGCACGGGGGAGCTTGCGCGTTGACGAATCGCACCCCTACTTCTTCGACCATGCTCTCGACCACGTGCCCGGCATCCTTCTACTCGAAGGCGGCCTCCAGCTCGTCGAGCTCGTGGCCAGTTCCGCTGCCGCCCGACCGCCGGGCACCGAGATCTTCGTCGACGAAGTGCGAATGGCGTTCAGCAAGTTCTGTGAGAAGGATCGGCCCGTTGAGATTCGCTTGCACCGCGATGGGGTGGAGGCACTTGCATCGCAAGCCTCCGCCTTCACAGGAACCATCGAGCAGGACGGCCAGTCGCTGGCATCCATTCACTTCCGAGTAGCACAGGCCCAAAGCGTTGCCGTAGGCGCTAGCCGTCCCGTTCCAAAGCGCCCTCGACCGACGCGGGAGCTTCTCCACAAGCACGGGGACGAGCAAGTCCTGGTTCTTCCCCTCGAGCCTTGCGGAAACGGAACCTTTGCTTGCGAACCCCTGCCCCCACCGACGGGCCACATCTTCGAGGACGGCAGCCCGAGCTTCCTGTCTCCGCTGTACCTCTTGGAAATCGCTCGTCAGGCCACGATGCTCGTGGCGCACACCGTCGAGAACATCCCTCTGGGGCTGCCGATGAACCTCGTCGACGTGCGGCTTGCCCTCGAGAAACCGATCAGTCGCAGCGAGCCGCTGCGGCTCGAGATTGCACCGCTCAAGCAAGTGCATCTCGGAACTACCCACATCGCCCGCGTGCAAGTGCTGCTCTGCGGCATGACAGGTGTCTTGGGTCGCGTCGAGATCACCGCGCAAGTAGTGGATGCAGAGACGTATCAGAAGCAGCGGAGCGGATCCCCGCCCGCGAGCAGAAAGGCACAAGATGTCAGTCGTTAGCAGTCGCGTTCCTGAGGAGGCCCCAGGCATTCTCGAGCGGTTCTTGTTCCACGCAGCGGCACGCCCCGCGGCGCCCGCGCTCATGGTGGATGGCGAGAGTCGCTCCTGGACATACTCGGAGCTCCTCGCCGAAATGGAACGCTGGCGGGGCGCCCTCTCCACGCTCGGGGTTGGCCCAGGCAGCCGGGTGCTCCTCATCCTGCCGCCCTGCCCGGAGTTCATTCAGAGCTTCTACGCCCTCCTCTCACTCGGGGCGATGACGATCCCGACCAGCCCTCGGCAGACCGAATACGAGCTCGGTCAGCTTCTGGATCATGCCCAACCTGCCGCAGTCATCGCCAATGCCGACCTCCCTCCCGCCCTCCTCGACAGGATCGAACGCGCCGTCTCCGTGCGAGCCGTGCTGTTTCCCAAGGAGAGGCCAACGGGTCGCCCTGATTCCGCAGGGCTTCGTCGCGTCGGACTTCATGAGCTCGCCGCAGAGCGGCAATCGCTCAGGCCGCCGCCAGGTGACGCCATTGTAACCTGTCACTATACCTACAAGGGTCGCGGCTACCCCCTTGGCGCTCCGCACCGCTACGCCGATTGGTGCGCGTGCCTGGATGGCGTCGACCGAGCCTTCCCACACGAGCTGGGGGCTGCGCAGCTGCTCGCTCTTCCCATGCATGCGGCATTCGGCTTGGTGACCGTCATGCTCCCCCTCGTGCAGGGCGGACGCGTGGTGGTCGCGCGGGACCACGGTCGCATTCCCGTCCTTCTCGCCGAGCACGAGATCTGCTGGGTGGGCCTTGTTCCTCAGATCCTGCGCGGGCTGCTCGCCCAAGCCAGTGCCCAGCTTGCGCGCTCCTTCCATCCTGGCCTCGAGGTCATCACGGGCGGCAGCTTCCTCATGCCTAGCCTCGCAGGAGCTGCGTCCGAGCTGCTCGGCAGGGAGCCGTTCCAGGGCTATGGCCTTAGCGAGACACTGCCGGTGCTTTGTAATTATCCTGGCCGTAGCCGATCGAATAGCCTGGGAGCCATCCTCCCTCGATCGACGGCCGTTTTCGCCATCGACGAGACCGGTTGCCCCCTGGAACCGGGCCAGGCTGGTGAGCTTGCGGTCGCAGGACCGACGGTGATGAAAGCATTCGCTGGGTGGCCGCATGATGGCTCGTTCTTCCTCGATGAAGGGGCATTTCGGACAGGCGACCTTGGCTACGTCGACCACGACGGATTCGTGTTTTTCCTCGGGCGGCGCTTGCCAATCACCAAGGTCAGCGCACAAATGGTGGACCTCGTGGAAGTGGAGCGCCTACTCCTTACCCATCCCTCCGTCATCAACGCGCGCGCATACATCCGTGAGCAGGACACGTCCGAGGAGCTGTGCGCCTCGGTGATCTGCAAGGACTTGTCAGTCGCTGCGAGTGACCTGAGGAGTCTCCTCTCGCAATACCTCTCGCGTCACAAGGTGCCAAGGCGGATCCGCATCACCCATGCACAACAGAGCAAGGCAGCGGCATGAGGTTGGTTGAGCGCAAGGGGAGCAGGATGCTCGAAAGTTTCGCCCGCTGGGTGACCGAGCATCCGATCCGGGTACTCCTTTTGAGCCTTGTCCTGGTCGGCAGTCTTACCGTTGGCCTGGCGCGCCCTGGGCTCGCATTCGATGCCCAAAATCGCATCTGGTTCGTTCAAGGAGATCCCACGCTCGCAGCCTACGAGCGCCTCCCGAAGCTCTTTGGGGACAGCAAGTACGTCGTCGTCGCGATCACTGGCCCTCAAGGACAGAGCACGATCTTCGACGAAACCTCGTTCTCCCTCATCGAACAAGTCTCTCGCTGGCTCGAGGACCAGAGGATCGTCCTCCAGGTCCGCAGCCTGACGAAGTATGAGCGGATTGTCGGCGGTGCGGAGCTCGTGGAGCTGGAAAAGGTGTGGCCTCTCCCTCCACGGTACGCAAGCTTGCGCGAGCTACGCGAAGTCCTGGCCCAAGATGAGCTCGTCCTCGGCACCCTCGTCAGCCGCGACTTGAGGAGTGCTCTCGTCTACGCCAAGGTGCAGACCGTCGACGGAGACGTGACCCCATGCGCGGAGCTGACCTCCGCCCTCGAAGCATTTCTTGGTCGCGTCGATAAGAAGGGCCATGCGACTGCGATCTCCGGTGAGCCCGTCTTTGCCGGCTGGGTTCAGCGCGCCTCGACGAATGACTTTGGGCGCATGGCCCCACTCAGCGTCCTGGCCATGGCCTTGATCCTCTTCATTGCATTCCGGCGCGGGGTCGCCGTGTGGGCGCCACTCGTTGTGGTGGTTGCTGCTCTACTGGGCACGCTCGGCTTCATGGCCCTTCTCGGTCGCAAGCTGAACATGCTGAACTTCACGCTGTTCAACATCTTGCTGCCAGTCTGCCTGGCGGAATGCATTCACTTCCTCACTGTCTTCTTTGCCCATTACCGTCGCCCGGCCGGAGAGCGCGGTAATGCCCCCTTGGCAGCCGCCAGGGCCATTGCATCCCTCTTTTGGCCCTTTGCCTTCACGACACTAACCACCGTGCTCGGCTTTCTCGCGCTCGTTCCCTCTCGGCTTCGCCCGATGCGCGAGCTGGGTTGGGAAGCCGCGCTTGGCGTGGGGCTCGGCTGGATTCTCTCGCTCCTGGCGTTCCCCGCCATGCTCGCCCTGTATCGCGGCCGGCCGCGCCGTGTCCATGAGCCGCAGCCCACCGATCGCTCGGTACGCGTTGCGACTTGGGCAACTTCTCTTGCCCATCGCTTCCGCTGGCCGATCGTTATCACGGCCGCAGTCGCCACGATTGCCTGTCTTCCACTGATCGGCAGCCTGCGCGCCGAGACTCACAACAACGACTACTTCAAGCCCGGCAGCCCGGAGCGCACCCAAGCGGAGGCGCTCGACCGGATCCTCGGCGGGTCGGTCGCGCTCGAGCTCGTCATTGATTCAGGGCGAAGCGGTGGCGTCAAGGATCCCACCTTCTTGCACAAGATGGAGGAATTCCAGGGCTGGATCGGGGCGCTCGGTATCGGTGCCCGACCAATCAGCTTGGTTGATTATGTCAAATCGATTAATGAGGCGTTGGAGCTCGAACCAAAGCCAGCGAGTTCCGCCGAGGACCCGAATCGTTTCCGCTTTATCCCTGGCGATTCGCGCATGGTCGCTCAGATGCTCGTAGCCTACGAGAGCCTGGGCCCGGTTGACAGCCTCACGGCCTACAAGGACCCAACCGAGCGTTTTTTCCGCCTGCCCGTTCCCATGCCCTCTCTCACGCGCACGGAGTACGAGCGCCGCATCGATCAGATCCTGGGTCATGCCAAGTCCCATTACCCGGACATGACCCTCGAAGCGACCGGCATGGTGCGACTCTTCACCGTCATGGACCGGTACATCCTCGGCACGGCTCGCAGCTCCTTTGCCTGGTCGCTGCTTCCCATCATCCTCTGCCTGTTTCTAGTGCTCCGCTCGCTGCGGCTCGGCCTCCTCGCCATCCTTCCGAACGTGCTGCCAAACCTAGCCGTTGGCGCCGTGCTGTCGGCGCTCGATCTCCCCCTAGACTTCGGCACGAGCATGGTTGCGGCCATCGTACTTGGCATCGTTGTCGACGACACCATTCACTTCATGGCGCGCCTTCGCTCCTCGATTGACGAAACGCCAACCCTGCGCGAGGCGGTCATCAAGACACAACTCGAGGCAGGCGGCGCCATCACGATCTCCACCGTGGTCATCTCGCTCGGCTTTGCGCTCTATGGGTTCTCCTCCCTGGTGCCGAACATGCGCTTTGGGCTCTTCGCAAGCCTCGTCGTCTCCCTAGCGTGCATGATCGAGCTCCTCCTGACACCCGCGCTTCTCTTCGCGTTCCCCCCACGGGTCCGGGGAGGACGACCCGCAGAAGCCCAGGCGACCGATGCGAGCCTCGAGGAGAAATGCGCATGAGAGCCCGTGCACAAAGCCCGCTCCTTCTCACGGTATTCGGGCTCGCCACCATCGGCAGCCTCGCGGCCTACCGTCTGTTCTGGCTAGAGCACGGCCTCGGACGTGTCCTCGGTCTCCTGTCCTTTGGCACCTACCTCGCCTGGCTCGGTTGGGAGTCCCAGATCTCGGTGCGGGAGCTCGGCAAAGATGAGGCCAGCCATGATCGAGGCACGATGGAGATGTGCGCGGCGGCCAAGCTGCTCACGTTGCTCAGCGCCTTCGCGGGTGGCGGCCAGATCCGCCCCTCGTTCACGATTGTTGGGCTCATCCTCATGCTTTCGGGGATCCTTCTTCGTGCTTCCTCGATCCGCCTGCTTGGCAACGCGTACAGCCACCGAATCCGCCAAGCCGACCCGCTCCACGACGACGGTCCCTACCGCCTGCTTCGCCACCCAGCCTATCTCGGTACCCTGGTGGCCCACGCGGGCTTTGTCCTCGTGTTCTTAAACGCCTATTCCCTGACCGCCCTCTTGCTCCTTTGGACACCGGCGGTCGTGATTCGAACTGTGGTGGAAGACCGCTTCCTTTTGGGAACGCCCGACTACCGGGCGTATGCGAGCCGGGTTCGCAGCCGATTGCTGCCCGGTATTTGGTGAGGCATCCATGGCCGCTACTCTACACAAGCGATTACCTCTCGCCCTCTCGGTGCTTGGCCTTGTCCTGTTTGCCAGCGGGGCTGTCATTCAGCTGCCGCGCTTGCAAGGCCAAGCGCGCCTGCTTGCTGGGTTCTTTATCGGCCTCTACGTGCTTTGGCTTGCCGTCGAGGCCCGGATCGCCGCGGGCGAAGGGAAGCGGGAGGAGACCGCCGACGACCGCGGCACCCTCGAGCTGTACGCCCTGGCACGGGTTCTCACCGGCGCCAGCGCGTTGTTCCTGTCCGCGCCCTCGTTACCAAGCCTGGCCTACGGGCTCGCGTGTACGGCGCTCTTCGTCGGGGGCATCGCCTTTCGGCTCCACGCCATCCGCGCCCTCGGCAAGTTTTACTCACACCGAGTCCGCAAGACCGAAGGGCACCGGATCATTGACACGGGGCCGTACCGCTTTCTCCGTCACCCCGCGTACACCGGCATGCTCATCGCCCACCTGGGCTTCGTGCTGTTTTTCTTCCACTGGGCGAGCATGCTCCTGCTCTTGGGCCTGTTCTTGCCCGCGGTCCTCCTGCGGATCCGCGTTGAGGAGCGCATGCTGTTCTTAATTGACGGGTACGCGGAATACAGCTACGGGCGCAAGCGCCTAATCCCGGGGATATGGTGACGCCGCTTCGCATCGTCCTTCTCGGAGCCACCGGCTTCGTCGGCTCCGCGATCTTGCGCCGCCTGCGCCAGCGCCAAGAGCGCTGGGGTACGAGCAGCGTTGAGATCCGCGCCCTCGTCCGCCATGATCCGCAGCGGCTCGCGGCCCCTGGCATAACCGCGGTCCACGGCGAGCTCCCGACGATCCCGACGTCCCTGTTCTTCGAGGACCCGCACGTCGTCGTCCACTTCGCCATGAAGCAGATCGATGCGGATGGCAGCGGTTTTCACGCCGTCAACGTCCAGGGAGCAGAGCGCCTCGCCGAATCTCTGCCGCCGTCCTGCCGCGGGGTCGTCCATGGCAGCTCCGTATCGGTCTACGGACAAGGCGCGCAGGAGGGGCTCTCCGAGGACGCTCCACTTGGGCCCGAGACCGCCCTTGCCGACTCACGCCTGCGCGCCGAGACCTGCTTGCGCCTTGCCGCGCTCCAACGGGGCATTGGAGCCCGTATCTTTCGACCGCGCTTCATCCTCGGGCAAGGGGACCGATTCACGCTCCCCGGGCTCGTCGCGCTGACCCGTCGTCGGATTCGCATCGGCTCGGGCCAGCAGGCCTTCACGGTCATCGACGTCGACGACTATGCCGAGCTCGTCGTGCGAGCGTGCGAGCGATTGGCCTCAGGCAAAGACGGCGTGAGCGTGCTCCACGCGGGCTACGAGCGGCCTCTCGGTTTTGATGAAATCACCGGCATGCTCAGGCAGAGGCTAGCTCTACCTCCGCCCCGACTGCGGATCCCCGCTAACCCATCGTTCTTCCGCGTCCTCCGCTGGCTGCCGGGCAGCATGGCAGAGGGCCTAGCTACACGGCTGGAGCTCGTCGGCCTGCCCCACTACTTCGACGTCAGCAGGCTCAAGAACGAACTCGCGCCCGACTTGGCCACGCGGGATCCCGCGGCGGTCCTTTCGCGGGCGATCGACCACCTCCGACCCCAACGGGACTAGGCATGAAAGCAATCATTACCTATCAAGAACGAAGTGACGAGGCGGCTGTTGGCGGCAAGTTCGCACGCCAGGCGGTGATGGCAAAACAGGGTCTGAACGTGCCGCCCTTCTTCTGCCTGACCGCGGCGTTCTTTCGAAAGGTGTACGCGCCGCTTTCGGATCGCGTCCGAGCTCGCCTGGCCAGCGTCGATTTTACCGACTCCAGGAGCGTCCAGGCGGCCGCCTCCGAGATCCAGGGCTGGCTCGCGAATCTCCCGGTTCCACCCTCCCTGGAGGCCCAGGTCAATCGCCACTTCGATCGTCTCTTCAAGCCCGGAGACCTCGTGGCGGTCCGTGCCTCGGCGGTCGGGAACAGCGCTGAGGAGAGCGAGGATTCGGCGGAGAACCCCTTTGCCGGCATGAGCGAGAGCTTCCTGTACGTGCGGCGAGACCAGCTCCTCGATCGCATCCGCGGAGCATGGGCCTCGGGTTTCAGCGCGAAGTTCTTGGCCTATCGCCATGCCCTCGGCCTCGACTTGGTGGGCTTCGCCGTGGCCGTCGGCGTGCAGAAAATGATCTTCGGCGAGCGATCCTTCGTCCTCTTCACGTGCGAACCCAAGACCGCCGCGCGCGACGCCGTGCTCGCATGTGGCCACGGCATCGGTGAAGGAGTCGTCCAGGAGAAGGTGGCGGTGGATCATTTCTTCGTCAGCTTCCAGACCGGTGCAATCAAGAGGGAGATCGCTCACAAGGCCGAGCACCTCACCTTTGACGCGAAAGCGGGCTCGGGCCTCACCCCCAAGCCAGTTCCCGAGGAGCTCCGGGACAGGTCCTGTCTCACCGACGACGAGATACGTGCGATCGTCGCCCTTGGCCGCAAGGTCGAGAAGATCTTCGGCGGCCCGCAGGATATCGAGGGGACATTAACAGCCGACGGGTCCGTCCATCTTCTCCAGTCCCGGCCGGTGTCCCTCGACTACCGACGCCAGCGTGTTTGGACCAATGCGAACGTGACCGAGAGCTTCCCCGGGGTCACCACGGCCCTCACTTTTTCCTTCTCGCGCTTCTTCTATCGCGAGATCTTCGCAGACTGCTACAGGCGCCTCGGCATCTCCGAGCCAACGCTCCGCCAGAACTTCCCGTCGCTGGACAAGATGATCGGTTTTCTCGGTGGCCGGGTGTACTACTGCCTGACCTCGTTCTATCACCTGCACAGCCAGAGCCCCTTGTTCCCCCTATTTCGGGGTCACTGGGAGCGCATGATGGGCTTTGGCTCGTCGTACCAGGCGACCGCGCCGACGATGCTCGGTCGTCTCCGTGAACGCGCCGTGAAAGGGGCCGCCACGGCGGCAGCGACAGCGAACTTCTGCGCCAACTTCGCTACCCACGAGCGCCAGGTGCACGCCTTCCACTCCTGGTGGGAGGCCCTAGCCTCGCAATTCCGGGGCAAGAGCTTCGAGGGAGAAGATCCCATTGTCCTGATCGGCGAGTTCCACCGCGTCTGGGGAGAGGTCGGCTCGCACTGGGGCGTGACGCTGCTCAACGACACCTACTTGCCGCTCTTGTACGGCGCGGTCGAGCACCTCTTCTCACGATGGGGGCTCTCGCAAGACGAATCGCTTCTAAGCGATCTTCTCTGCGGAGACGAAAGCCTGCTGAGCACGGAAATCGTTCTGTCAGCCGTCGATCTGGCCGAGAAGGCCCGACACGACCCAAGCCTCATGCTTGCCCTCGGCAAGCGGAGGCCAGAGGACCTATGGGACGAGCTCGCCAACGCGAGCGCCGAGTCGAGCTTCGCCCGGGCGCTCAAGGACCACCTGCATCGATTCGGCGACCGCGGGCTGCAGGAGCTCAAGATGGAGCAGCCGAACCTCCGCCACACCCCTTGGCGGCTCCTCGAGATGGTCGCGGCCTACGCCCGCAGCGACGCAACGGTGGCCTCTCTGCGCGCCAAGGAGGCGGCCATCCGCGCCGCAGCCGAGGAGCGACTCACCCGTGCTCTCCGCAGCTATCCGGCACGGCGCGCGTTCTTGCGGGCTCTCCTCGCAACGCTACGTCGCCTGATACGCAACCGAGAGAACTCGCGCTATTGCCGAAGCGAGCTCTTCGGCTTCTCGAAGAACGTCTTCCGCGCCCTGGGCGCCAAGCTCGCTGCCGCGTCGGTCCTTCGCCAAGCGGACGACGTCTACCACCTGACAATGGAAGAGATCTTCGGCTACTTTGACGGCACGGGTGTGACCGAGAACCTCCAGGTTCTTGCCGACACCCGGCGCCGGGAGTTCGACGAGAACCTCCAGAGGGAGACCGCAACTCTCATCACGACCTTGGGGCCGGTGCGCTCAAACCCGCTTTTCGAGTCCGCCTCCGAAGGCATGGACGGCCAGCTTAGGGGCCTGGGATCCAGCGCCGGCCGGGTGCGGGGCACCGCAAGGGTCGTGCTCGACCCCAACAAGCCACTCGAGGTAGGGAAAGACATGATTCTGGTGGCGCGCGAGACGGACCCCGGCTGGCTGTTCTTGATGCTGTGCGCTCGCGGCCTCGTGGTGGAACGCGGCAGCATGCTCTCGCACACGGCCATCACCGGGCGCAAGTTCGGGATCCCCACGGTGGTCGGCGTCGCCGACGCGACGCGCCGCATTCCCGACGGAGCGCCCATCGAAATCGACGGGGCCACCGGGCTTGTGACCCTCCTTACCGACGGAGACCAGCCGCCAATGGCCACGCCGGGGGCATGTTGAGATGGCCGGGTTATCCAAGCGGCTCTGGGCGTTCTCTTCCCGCGTGCATGCGCCCGGGCTGCACATCGCCTACGCGGCCTTCTGGTTCCTGGCCCTGGACGGTGCTCTCGTCGTGTCCTCGGGCAAGGCCCATTGGCATCTGGGCCTCGACTCCGCCCTCGCCATCTTGTCGCTCTTCCTCCTGCTGTTCTTCCTGCGCGTCCTCGACGAGATCAAGGACATCGATTACGACCGACTTCACAACCCGGATCGCCCCCTCGTCTCTGGCCTGGTTAGCCAGCGTGACCTCGTCCTGTTCCTCGTCGGAACCGCGGGCGTGGTTGCCCTGCTGCACCTGGGGCTTTCCCGTCGCCTCTTCACGATTGCGGTTGTGGACATGGTCTATGGCGTGGCCCTCATGTTCCTCGAACGCCTCTCACCTCGCGTGCGGAATGGCATGGGCTGGAACCTCCTCGTGACGTACCCGGTAAACATCCTTCTCAGCGTCTACACGTATGTCTTCTTCGCCGAGCGTCATGGCGCCGAGCCCGAAACCGGCATGCTTCTAGTGGGGGCGCTTGCGTTGGCCTTTCTCCACTATGAGATCGGTCGCAAGACGCGGTGGCCGGGACATGGCCCTGCGGGCGAGCGCCTCTATTCCCAGTTCCTGGGGCCAAGAGGCGCGGCTGCGCTGGCCACGACGTGCGCCGCCCTTGCCACTGCGATTGTTCTTTTCGTGATGGCGCCCTGGCAAAAGGAAGGCGCCGTGGCGGCCTTCGCCTGGTGGCAGATCGCGCCCCTCGTGCCGGCTGTCGCAGGTGCGGTTCTGTTCCTCTTGGCAAGAAACGGGCCCCACGCCGGACGGAAGGTAATGAAGCCGCTTGCCTTGGCCTACTTGTTCCTCTTCTACGCTTCGCTCATCGGCCTGGCCTGCATCGCAAGGCCGCCGTGGAACTGAAAGGAAAGCCCAACATGTCGCGAGCGATATTGCCACTCCTCCTCTCGCACTTCGTGCTCCTTGCAAGCCCTGCCCTTGCAGCTCCGCCGGCCCCGGAGGAGATCGTGCGCCGCATGACCGAGCGAACGGCACTGGGTTTCGACTCGGGCACGGCCCGGATCAACATGGTCCTTACGGCGGAGGGAAGCGAGCCGACTCGGCGACGCCTCGTGACCAAGTCCACAACTGACAAGGACCTAAAGCGGTACCGCGTCCGTTTTCAGTCCCCAGCGGATGTCGAAGGGACGACCCTCCTCTTTCGCGAAAATCCCGGCGACCAAAACGACGACATGTATCTCTACCTTCCGGCCTTCAAGCGAACGCGTCGCATCGCTGGCTCGCAGAAGACCGGCGCCTTCATGGGCAGTGACTTCACCTATGCCGACATGGAGAACCGAGACGTCAAGTCGGCCACATACCGCTCCCTGCCCGATGTTGTTATCGACGGCGTCGAATGCTACCACCTGATTGCGGTCCCGCGCTCCGACGAGCTCTACAGCAAGCTCGAGCTCTGGGTGCGCAAGGACAGCTTCTTGGCCCAACAGATCAAGTTCTTCGACAAGAAGGGGGATTTCCTCAAGGCGTATCGCCTGATTGAAGCCAAGCGGATGGACGGCCGGTGGGTGGCCGCCCGGTCACAGATGTGGACAAAGCGGACCTCGCATTCGACGGTCCTCGAGGTCGAAGCCCTCGACACGCGTGTCGCCGTATCCCCGACGGAGTTCTCGCCGGAGAGCCTCTCCGAGTGAGGATGGAGTCACGGGTGCGCTAGAGGACGGGAGAACGATGCTCGCGCGGTCATGGAACCATAAGACGTCTTGTACGCTCGTGCTCCTTGCGCTCGCTTCATTATCGACGACGGCGGAAGCAAGGGGCCGAAGGAAACCCAAGCGCACCCGTTCCACTGAAAAGGTCAGCGCGGCCGGACCTTCTGTCCCGTCCACAGTCCCGGATGGCAATTCATCGACCTCGACCTCTCCAACCCAAGAGGCAGGCCCGGACCCGGTCCTAGCTGCCGAGTCGCCTGCGCCCGCCTGGACCGCACCCGATCCCGATCTCGCCGACATGCCTCCGCCGCCGGCTCCCGTTGCTCCATCGAGCGGTCCAGGCGAAAACCTCGCGACCGCATCAGCGGGCCTTCGCGCCTCGGGACGCTGGCGAAGCGACCTCCAGGTCGACGTGCAACACGACCGGGAGGACGAGGACGTCTACGAGCTACACAGCCGCCTTGACCTGGAGCTCGCGAGCCCGCTCTCCGCGGCCCTCTCGCTCGTTGCCGGTGGACGGCTGCGTTACGACGTGCGCGGGACGCAAGAGCGCTACTCGGCCGAGGTCGAGGCTCGCGACCTGTATCTCCATTATCGGCGTGGCCGCGTGTCCGCTCGCGTCGGGCAACAGGTCATTCGATGGGGATCGACCGATTCGTATAGCCCCAACGATGTCGTCAATCCGGTGGACTATCGAGAAGGCCTTCCCCCTTCCTTCGAGACACCCCTCCTACCGGTCCCGGCCCTGCAGGTACAGGCCAGCGCTGGTCCCCTGGGTCTCGAGGGCGTTTACGTACCGTTCTTCGTGCCCCACCGGTTCGCCCTGATGGGTACCGACTGGGGGTTCGTCGGTAGCCAGGCCAGCATGCAACCGATATTCGCAGCCATGAGGAACCTCGTTTCCGAGGCGGCGGTCGAGGACCTCCAGCAAGTGCTCACCGCGACCGATCCGCCCGAGGAGTCCCCGCTCAACGGAAGCGCCGGCGGGCGCGTCATCTATCACCGACCCTCACTCGACTTGCACGCAAGCGCCTTACTTGGGTGGGACCGGGTACCGGATTTACGGTTCGATCTTGCGACAGGGCGCTTTTCGTCCCGCTACTTTCGCCAGCTCGTTCTTGGCATGGATGGCTCTCTGTCCATCGGCAAGTTCGTGGTCAAGGCTGACGCGGCCGTCTCGTCCAAGCAGACACTTTACACCGAGTCACTCGTGGCCGTGCGTGTCCCGGCCGCGTCCTGGGCTACAGGCTTCGACTATGCCGCAAGCTCCCGTAGCCTCATCACCATCGAGCTTGGGGGCTTCCATGCCCTCAAGCCACCTCCGCCTGGGGACACTTATTACCTTCTCGACGAAACGACCTTCCAGGTCGCCGCCTACTACCGCCATGCGTGGAGGGACGACCGCATCTTCGTAGAGATAAGTGGTCGCTATGGCCTGACCCGTAGGGACTTGTTTCTTTCGTCGAGCGTCAGCTACCGACTTGCGCCGAACCACCGGGTGGCCGTCGGGACATGGTGGCTTGAAGGACCGAGCAATTCGCTGGGGGGGATCTTCGACGCCAACGACCTCGCCTACGGAAATTACACGTTATCGTTTTGAACCTTGGCAAGACCACCATTTTCACCGAAAGGGAAC
>JACQUZ010000090.1 GCA_016210055.1 Deltaproteobacteria bacterium
CACCTATACCCTGCCCGCCAGGGCCGGCGCTGCACCCGTCCGTGAACTGGTTACGTAGTTCGCTAACCCCTGGCTCGAGAAGCTACCTCGGCATGGCGGCGGGCGTTTTCGAGCGCCTGCGCGACGTGCTCGGACACCACTGCGAATCGTCTCAGATCCCGCTCTCCAAAGGCGCGCGCGCCCGCTGATCGCGAGCCGCAGAGGAAGGCGAGGTTTCGCCCTTCGACGGCGAGGCGATGCACGATGGCCTCCTTGGCGTCGCTCGCAACCGCAGAGAGAACCGGGACGTCGCTTTCCTCGCCCTTGCTAAGGAGCAGC
This sequence comes from Deltaproteobacteria bacterium, assembly GCA_016210055.1. Taxonomy (GTDB): domain Bacteria; phylum Myxococcota_A; class Polyangia; order Haliangiales; family SHYZ01; genus JACQUZ01. The sequence continues at coordinate 319 of JACQUZ010000090.1, forward strand.
GGCGTGGCCGACTCGGCGACCCGCCGCCAGGTGGAGCTCGGAATGGGCGCGCCATCGGCCACGTGGTCATTGGGTACATCGGCCCTCGCCCGAAACGTGCCCGGTCCCAGTGCGGGGTCGCATAGGGTGAGCGACGTCTCGCTCACGTCCAAGAGCTTGCACGAGAGCGAAAGGAATCGATGGGTGACGTCGAGGACGTCCAGCGAGGAGAAGATCTGCTTGGTAGCCGAGAGGAGCGCGCTGTCGACCCTTTGGTAGTTCGTGGCGACCGCGCGGTCGACGGCATCCAGGAGCATTTCTGGCTCGAACGGCTTTTCGATGAAGTCCACGGCGCCGGCTCGCAAGCACTGCACCGCGTCTTCAAACGCCGAGTATCCCGACATGACCACGCACGGGATATCGCGATCGTGCTCGCGGATGGCGACCAGCGCCATCGGGCCGTCGACATCGGGCATCCGCACGTCCAAGACCATGGCGTCGAACGTGTCTCGTTCCACGGCCGCGACCGCCTCGGCCCCCGACCCGGCAGGTACCGGATTGTACCCGGCGCGGGACAGCGCCCGCTCGCACGTGGATCGGACGATAGCTTCGTCATCAACGATGAGCACGCGAGGTCGGCCGAAAGAACGCATCAGCCGTATCTTATCACTCGTGCTAAGCGCCCGGGAACTCCGGAAGCCGCGGTCTTCCATGACCTGACAGCGACTCTTCGCCCACTCCGAGACTTGCGTTTTTCCCATCTACGGTGGACGGCCGGTTTCCCAAGGAATGGCTCCGTCTCTGCGCAGCGAGCGCCGGGTGTGACTCGAGATCTCCTCGGGTTGCGGTTGGCAAGTGCTCGCCCCTCGCAACCCCTGGGTGGCCACAGAGGTCATTTCCAGCTAGATTCCTCTGATGAAATTCCGCGCTCCCGCCTCGGTGCAACTCAGGCGTGCGCAAATGCTGTTGATTCTCGCGGCCGTCGTGCCGACCGCCCTTGCCACGTTCTCGGGAATCATCTGGCTCGTCGTGGCCCGACGTGCCATGGAGGTCCTGTTTGGTATCTTGGTCCTTGCGTTTTGCTCCTTGGGCATTACAGGTGCAATTCTCGTGTCCATCTTCGTGAGGCGCGGTGACTCCCTGGCCCGGCTGCAGACCGACTTCGTTTCATCGGTCTCCCATGAGCTGCGCACGCCGCTCACGTCCATTCGGATGTTCGTGGAGACCCTCATGCTCGATCGCGTGCAGGGGAACCCTGAGGAAACGCGGCGTTGCCTTTCCCTCATGGCCAAGGAAACCGCGCGGTTGGAGAACCTGGTGGAGCGGGTCATCGAGCTCGCGCGGCTCGAGGCGGGGAAGCGCCCGTTCCGAATGCAGCCCACTCGCGTCGAGGACATCGTCGACGGGGCACTCGCGGCCTTTGATGCCGTGCTTCTCGGCGCCAAGGTGAGCCTGGTGCGTGAGGTCGAGCCCGGCCTCATGGTCAACGCGGACCGCGCGGCCGTGGAACAGGCGCTCGTCAACTTGCTGTCCAACGCGTACAAGTACACAGGCGACCAAAAGGTGATCGAGTTGCGCGTCCGTGCCCAGGGGACGCGCAAGATCGAGATCTCGGTCGCCGACAATGGTCCCGGCGTGTCGTGGGACGAGCAACGGCTCATTTTTGAGCGGTTCGAGCGAGGGAAGGCGGCGGAAACCGCAGGAAAAGGGGGAACCGGGCTAGGCTTGGCATTCGTGAGCGCGATCGTGCGCGCTCACCGAGGACGCGTGGACGTCGTCTCCCAACCTGGCCACGGAGCGCGGTTTCGGCTACTTCTTCCCAGGGTCGTGCAATCGTGAGCGAAGCCAAGCCGATCATCCTGATCGTTGAGGACGACGAGTCAATCGCCGCTGGCCTCGCCCTCAACCTGCGGCTGGAAGGGTACGAGGCATGCGTGGCTCCCGACGGGCTCATGGCCCAGGAGGTGGCCGCGCAGGTCCGTCCCTGCTTGATCGTCCTCGATCTCGCCCTGCCCAAGAAGAACGGCTTGGAGGTGCTGGCGAGCCTCCGCAGGGCCGGCGACGTGACCCCAGTGGTTATCCTCTCCGCCCGCGAGACCGAGGCTGACAAGGTCACCGCCCTCAAGCTTGGGGCTGACGACTACGTCACGAAACCCTTCGGCCTTGCCGAGCTGATCGCACGAATTGGCGCTGTGCTTCGTCGGGTCTCTCGCAGCGACCCTGGAGCGCTCCATTCCGAACGGCTGGGGGTTGGCGATGTCACCATTGATCTGGCAAACCGCACGGTCACCCGTGACGGAAAAGAAATCCGCTGCACGCACCTGGAATTCGAGCTTCTCACGTACCTGGCCCGGCACCCGGGGAGGGTTTTCTCGAGGGAGCAACTTCTCCGCCAAGTGTGGGGTGTCCGGCACGAAGGGAGCACTCGGACCGTAGACAACTTCATTGCCCAGCTGAGAGCCAAGGTGGAACACGACCCCGACAACCCGCGCCACTTGGTCACTGTCAGAGGAAGCGGGTACCGTCTCGACACGTAGCCATGACCGTTTCAATCAAGCCAGTCCGCCATATCATGCCGTTTGGTCCTCGTGTCCTCGTGCGGGTGATCCATGAAGAGGACGTCGCGAGCAGCGGGCTCTACCTGCCAGCCGGAGCCAAGGAGAAGATGCAGGAGTCGCTCTACGGCGAGATCCTGGAGGTCGCCCGAGCCGAGCCCAAGGATCCTTCCGAGGAGGGTTTTGGCGTGAACGTGGCAGGCGTCCCCAACGGCGCCAGGGTCCTTTTTGCCAAGGGGGCAGGGATCAAGGTGCCATGGGACGAGGAGCTCCGCATCCTCGAGACCAAGGAGGTCCTCGCCACGGTGGAGGAAATCCCGGAGGATGAGATCCTGTAATCGGGTGCAGTTCCGTGAAGTCGGAGCGACCTTGCGCCATGGCGGCGTGCCAGGCCCCGCCGCGATGAACGCTCCGACTTCACGGAACTGCACCCCTGTAATCCAAGCTGTCGACTACGTGCTGCCGACTGGTATAAGCTCCCGCGCCGTGAAGCTTTCCGCCACGGTGCGAGGCAAGACCTTCACCTTCCAGGACGTCAGGGCGGTGATGGCCAAGGCCAACGAAGAGAAGTCCGGGGACGCCCTGGCGGGGCTCGCAGCGCAGTCGTCCCTGGAGCGAGTGGCTGCCAAGCTCGTGCTTTCCGAGCTGACCCTCGCAGACTTGCATGAAAATCCATGCATCCCCTACGAGCAAGACGCGGTCACGAGGCTGATTTGGGACGAGCTCTCCCGGCCGGTCTATCAGGAGGTGAAGGGTTGGACGGTCGGCCAGCTTCGGGAGCATGTCCTCGACGACGCCGTGACTGGCCCGGACCTCCTTCGCCTTGGGCGTGGGCTCACGAGCGAGATGATTGCGGCCTGCGCCAAGCTCATGGGCAACTTGGACCTGGTGGTGGCCGCGCGCAAGATCCGCGTGGTCGTGCACGCCAACAACACCATGGGGCTCGAGGGCCGGCTCGGCGTGCGCCTCCAGCCCAACCACCCATCCGATTCGATCGAGGGGATCCTCGCTTCCATCAAGGAAGGCGTGAGCTTCGGCTGCGGCGATGCGGTTATTGGCGTCAATCCGGTCACTGACGACGTGGGGACGTGCAAGGCCATCCTCGAGGCGACCCACAGGTTCATCACGGACTGGCGGCTCCCCACGCAGAACTGCTGCCTCGCCCACGTGACCACGCAGATGAAAGCGTTGGAACAGGGGGCCAAGCTCCACCTGATGTTTCAGTCGCTTTGCGGAACCGAAAAGGGGCTGAAGGCGTTTGGCGTGACCATCCCCATGCTGTTCGAAGCATGGGACATGACGAGGAAGCTCGGGCAGGCCACGGGCCCGAACGTCATGTACTTCGAGACCGGCCAGGGATCAGCCCTGTCGGCAGACGCCCACCACGGGGTGGACCAGCTCACGTGCGAGGCGCGAAACTACGGCATTGCCCGTCGGTTTCAGCCGTTCATGCTCAACACCGTGGTCGGGTTCATCGGACCCGAGTACCTGTACGACGCCCGCCAAATCATCCGAGCCGGCCTGGAGGATCACTTCATGGGGAAGCTTCACGGCATCTCCATGGGTTGCGACACCTGCTACACCAACCACGCCGACGCCGACCAAAACGACCTCGAGAACCTGGAAGTCCTCCTGAGCGCAGCGGGCTGCAATTTCTTCATGGGCCTCCCGATGGGGGACGACGTGATGCTGAATTACCAATCGTCTTCCTTCCACGACGATGCCGGGCTCAGGCAGCTCCTGTCACTCCGCCCCGCCCCCGAGTTCGAAGCATGGCTCGAGGAAGTGGGGCTCATGAAAAACGGAAAGCTCACGTCGCGGGCCGGGGACCCGTCGTTCTTTGGTGATTGAGGATGATTGACCGCAAGCAAATAGAGGCGCTCATCCGCTCTACCTTGATCGACGTCCTTGGCGCCGACGAGGCGGCGCGGAGAACGATCGATTCCTCGGACGCGCTGGTCATCCCGCCCGATCGGGGCGTGAACCTGGGTACTCCATTCGATAAGGGAGCCCTGGAAGCCCTCATGCGCGCCCAGCCCGCGCGCATTGCCGTGGGGCGAGCAGGCGTGGGCACGCGCTACCGGACCAATACCATCCTAAGGTTCAGGGCCGATCACGCGGCGGCCAAGGACGCGGTGTGGAGCGAGGTAGATCCAAAGCTCATCGAGCGGCTGGGCATGTTCGAGGTGCGAACCCGCGCCGAGGACAAGCGGCATTTCTTGCAGCGCCCGGATGCAGGGCGCGCCCTGTCCGACGAGGCGCGTGTCGAAATCCAGCACCGATGCCAGCGCTCGCCACAGCTCCAGGTCATTTACGGCGACGGCCTTTCCGCAGCGGCGCTCAACGAGCACCTGGAGACGTACCACCGTGCGCTCGAAAAAGAGCTGAGCGCCGCCGGGATCCGCATGGGAACCCCGTTCTTCGTGCGCTATTCACGAGTCAAGGTCATGGACGAGATCGCGCGCCTCCTCGACGCAGAGGCCGCGCTTTTCGCCTGCGGCGAGAGACCAGGCCTCGGGTACTCTGACAGCTTGTCCGCCTACTACATCTATCGCCCGGCCGAAGGGGCCACCGACGCGAGCCGCGAGGTCATCTCCAACATCAACCCGCGCGGCGTCGAGCCCGCCCGTGCGGCCAACTTGACCCGCGAGGCCATCCTGCGCATCTTGCGCGAGCGGAAGTCCGGGGTCATGCCGTGAAGCTGGACTTGCGCCCCATCAAGCCCGACGTCCTCGCCATGCGGGTGATTCCGCGCGTGGAGGATCAGCTCGCTGGTGAGCTTGGCCTCAAGCTCCAGCCAGGCAAGCGGTCGCTGGGCCTTCTCACCTGCACGAGCGACGATGCGCTGTACGTGGCCCTGGATGAGGGGACCAAGGCAGCGCCGGTCGAGGTGGCCTACGCCCGAAGCTTCTACGCGGGTGCGAGCCACTCATCCGGACCGCTCTCTGGGGAGGTCATTGGCATCTTCGTGGCCGAGGACCTCGAGGAAATCCAGGCGGCCTTGCGTGCGGCAAAGAAGTGCCTTGAGGAAGATGCCTGGTTCTACGCCGCCGACGAGCGTGGAGAGTTGGCGTTTTTCCCCCACGTCGTATCGTCCACCGGACGCTATCTTTCGGCCCAGGCGGGGATTGAGCCCGGGCAACCTCTTGCCTACCTGATTGCACCGCCCCTCGAGAGCATCCTTGGGCTCGACGCGGCCTTGAAGGCGGGCGAGACAACCCTCGTCCGCTGGTTTGGACCTCCTTCCGAGACCAACTTTGGCGGGGGCTACCTCACGGGATCCCTCCCAGACTGCGAGGCCGCCGCCCTGGCCTTTGCGGCTGCGGTGGTCGACGTCGCCAGATCGCCGAAGAGCCTCACGCGTGCTGCCAGGGCAGCCGGCGAAATCCTGGGGTCACGCCCTTCGGGGCCCGAGGGTGCAGGCCGCTACCGCGTCCTCGCCACCGGGGAGCGCCTGGGCACCAAGCCCGATCACCTCACGCACCTGGTTGACGACGAGTCGCTGGTGCCCAAGACCCACCCGCGCATTGAGCTTCGTGGGAAAATGGACCTCCTGGAAGGAACCATCCTCGACGCACAGGTGGCGGCACATGCCGAGGGTTGCCGCTCGCTCGTCGGCGATCTCGACGAGGTCCTGACCCTGGTACGGCGGATGGTGGGCGCAGAGGTCACTGGACGTCCGCTCGGTCCATTCGCGCTCTGCGGGATGGATCCCGAGCGAATTCGCTGGGCATCGCACCACACGCATGAGCTCTATGGCGTCCCGTTCATGTATCCGAGCGTGCGTCATGGCCTGCCGGTCGCCAAGCTCAACCTCGCGCGAGCCATGTCTCGGGAGGCCGAACGAGCCCTCCTCGTTGCGCTCCCCGATCGCCAGGACTTGCTCCTGGCGATCAACCGGATCTCGAGCGTCCTCTACGTCATTACTTGCAAGTACGTGGCTGGAAGGTATGATTCAGCAAGGCGTCCAATCGGGCCTGTGAAAGGTTGGCGGCCACCACCAAAAGCTGACCTGGGAGGCGGTGCGTGACGGCAGCGAAGCGAACGCACAAGCACGAGAAGCTGGCCCGTATCTACGATGACGAGATCCTTCCGATCTGGTCGCATCGTTTTGGCCGCTTGCTCTTGCGCGACATCGACGTGCCGCCACGGGCCATGGTCCTCGACGTGGCGTGCGGTACGGGTTATCCGGCCCTCGAGATGCTTCGCCGCCTTGACGACCAGAGCCGCCTCATCGCCATCGACGCATCCTCGGCCATGCTCGACATGGCGCGGCGCAAGGCGGGTGATCTGTCAGGCAAGCGCGTGTTTTTCCGCACTGAGACCATCGAAACGCGCCTGTCGTTCACCGATGATGTCTACGACCTTGTCGTCTGTAACCTGGGGCTTTCCGAGCTTCCGCAGCCGGCGCGCGCATTTCGGGAATTCGTGCGGGTCGCGAAGCCCGGGGGGAAAGTCGCTTGCACGCTCCCTCTCGCCGGTACCTGGGGCGAGTTCTACGACATCTATCGAGAGGTCTTGGTCAAGCACGACAAGGTGGCGATGCTGGAGCGGCTGGACGCCCACCTGAAGCTCTTCCCAGAGCCCGAGGAGCTCGAGCGCTGGAGTGAGGATGCTGGCCTGGTCGACGCCCGGGTCGAGCTCGACGAGTTTGCGCTTCTCTTTCGGTCATCGCGGGAGTTCTTCTTTGCTCCAGTCGTGGAGTATGGCCCCCTGTCGTCGTGGAAGGAAATCGCAGGCAGCAAGGGGCAGGAGCTCCAAGATGTCTTTTGGGCGATCAAGCAGGCCATTGACGCCTACTTCGGCGAGCGCGCGTTCCAAATCACGGTGAAAGTAGGCTGCGTGCGAGGGACCAAGCCATTGACTCCTCCGGAGCCAAAGCCAAGGGAAGACGGGCAGGGGACCGGATCGCGAGCCGGTCCTGCCGACGAGGATCTCATTTCCGTGAACACCGGTGAGGTGGAAGTCTTGGAAGTGCGGCCTGCCTGGCCTGAAAGCAGTGAGACTTCCGCCAGCTCCGACAGTCCAGAAATTGACGAGGAATCCAAGCCCGAGCCCTGCGACGAGCCTGAGGAAGAGCTCGAGGCGTTCAAAGAAGGGGCGCCTCCCAGAAGTGAAGAGGGCTCTGAAGGTGGGAAGCCTGGGGTGTAGGGTGCCACGGGCAATCTTTCTTGCCGCACTGTTGTTGCTGACGCTCGGGCGTGCGGCGCCGATTGGCGCGGCTGAGCCAGAGGAGCGTGTCCGGCAAGAGGCCGCAACCCGGTTTGAACGGGGAGTGAAGCTCTTCGAAGCGGGTGATTTTTCAGCAGCACTCGCCGAGTTCGAGGCGATCTACAGGCTAACCGGGCGCTACGAGGTCCTCTACAACGTCGGCGTGACGCAAAAGAAGCTCTTTCGTTACGGCGACGCCGTGCGAACCCTGGAGCGATACCTCGCCGACGGGGGCGCACGAATTCCACCCGCCCGCCGTTCCGAGGTGGAGAGCGAGCTCGCCGAGGTTCGAGCGCTCGTGGCCGAAGTCATCGTCAAGGTGCCCGGACCGCCGGCGCAGGTAGAGGTCGACGGCAGGGACGTGGGAACGACCCCTCTCGCGCATCCAATCCTCGTGGGTCCTGGCAAGCACGCGCTCAAGGCCAGCCGCGCCGGAGAGGTCCCGGCCGAGAAGATGATCGACGTGGTCTCTGGCGCTCGTGTCGAGGTAGAGCTCGCCCCGAGTCCACCCGAGAAGATCGTGACCACGGCAAAGCTCACGGTGTCTTCCAAGCCGCCGGGGGCACGCCTGTCCATCGATGGCCAGAATGTGGGGATTGAACCCTGGAGCGGCGAGCTCGAGGCTGGCGGTCACGAAGTGGTTGGCCATCTCGAAGGGTACGCGAAGGCTCGCCAAGAGGTCGTCATGGTTTCCGGGCAATCGAGGCAACTCGTCTTGGAGCTCGTGGCCATTCCGCCACCTGTCAAGCCTGCTGCAAGGAGGTGGTACCAGAAGTGGTACGTGTGGACCGCGGTCTCAGTCGCGGTCGTCGGTGGAGCGACGCTCGGGTACTTCGTCACGCGCCCCGAGGAGATCGATGTGGTCATCTATCATCAATAAAGGGCTCGTTCTTGGGCTCGCCGTGATGGCCGTCGTCCTCGTGGGCGCGTGCGGTCAAGAGGAACCCGACATTTTTTTTCGCGTGGAGAGGAGCAATACCGAGCAGAAGGTGTTCTTGAACGACTGCCCGCTTGACACAGAATTGGGAGGCGCGTGCGAGTCGAATCCCAAGGATCTCTTCGATAACAAGAGCGGCTTGAGCGTCACCGTGGGTATCTTTGTGCGCACTGATAGCCCTGCGCTCAGGCTGTACTTCGAGGTTTCGCCGAAAACCCATCCTTGCACTTGGACCGAGGTGAAACGGGGCGCCGACTTCAAGGTCAAGGCTTCGCAAGGGATTGTCGGTTGGGAGCTGGACTGCCCAGGGGACTACTGCAGTCCTCTTAGGTCCTGCCTGAGACCATGAGCGACACCGCCTCCCTGATCCATGCGGGTGCGCTGCTCATGGGCAAGTACCGTCTCGAGAGGCTGCTCGGCCAGGGGGGCATGGGATCGGTGTTTCTGGCCGAGAACAAGGACATTGGCCGCAAGGTCGCCATCAAGGTGCTGCACGCCAATTTCGCCACCGACGCCGGGCTCCTTGCTCGTTTCAGGCAGGAAGCGCGGGCGGCGGCGGCGATTGGTCATCCGGGAATCGTGGATGTCCTCGACATGGGGACCCTCGACGACGGGGCGGCCTTTATCGTGATGGAGCGGCTCGAGGGAGAGACCCTGGGAGAGCGCCTCACGCAGGTGGGCCGCTTGCCCATGGGAAGTGTCCAGGCGATCGTGGGGCAGGTCTTTGACGCTCTCGCGGCGGCCCACGAAAAAGGGATCATTCACCGCGACTTGAAGCCGGACAACATCTTCCTCGTCGAGCGGCCTGTCGCAATGGCCAAGCTCCTCGACTTTGGCATCTCCAAGCTGCAGGGCACCGAGGATCTCAGCCTCACGCGGACCGGGGCGGTGATGGGGACTCCCCTCTACATGTCCCCTGAGCAGGCTCGAGGCGCCAAGGACATCTCGGCCTCCACGGATCTGTATTCGATGGGCGCGATCCTCTACCACGCGCTGGCGGGCAAGCCCCCGTTTCTCGGCGAGACGTACAACGAAGTCCTCGCCAAGGTCCTCATCGAGGACCCGCCGCCGCTCTCCGAGGCGCGCTCGGATCTTCCCTCAGGGCTCGTGTCCCTGGTGCATTCCCTCCTCTCCAAGAATCCAGGGCAAAGGCCGCCATCCACCCGTGCGGCCAAGTCTGCGCTTGAGGTCGCCTGCAGTGGCTCCGCCTCGGCAGACGGGGTAGCGGCCACGTTGGCCGCGCCCGCAGGCTCGACGCCAGCGCCGGCGCTTGCGTACAAGTCACCGGCAGTGAGCCTGCTCGAGACCCACGAGCCTGCCCGAGGGGCGGTTGCGATGGGCGTACCGTCAACCGATTCATTACCAGCCAAGCGCCGGGGCGCTCCCATGGCGGTGATCTTGGGCATGGTCGTGGCTATTTCGCTCGTGGCCTTCTTCGTGCTCCGCGGGCGCTCGGCACTGGCTCCGCCTTCGCGTGCCGCCGAGACGCGCGAGCCGACGCGTTCTGGGGAGGGCTCAGTGGCTCGAGTAGAGCCACCGCCTTCGCCATCCCTTGCAGCGTCGCCACCTGCCAAGATCGAAATCACCCTCGAGGCCGATCCCGCGTCAGCGCGCTGGTCGCTCGACGGCGAGCCCCTTGGATGCAACCCGTGTCGAGTGGTCCGCGACGCCCAGTCCACTCATGTCGCGACCGCCACGGCCAATGGCCATGCCCAGGGGCGAGTGGAGATTCTCTTCGATCGACCTAGAACGGAGCACATTTCTCTGCTCGAGACCAAGGCTGCTGGCGGGGGCGACAAGCCGCTGTCGAGAAAGCAGGGCGAGGAGCGCCCGAAGGATCAGGCAAGAGAGCCGGCCAGGGACCCAGAGCGGCCGCCCAAGAAGGATCGCGGCTTGTCGATTGACCGCAAGAATCCATTTAATGAGCTGACAATCGATAAGAACAACCCGTTCTAATACCTAGAGCCACCCTGGCGAACTTCGCCACTTTCTTGGCACGATTCGCCAAGTTCCTGGCGAATTTCGCCAAGACGGCGGAGAGGGCGCGATCATGAGCGCGAGGCAAGGAAACTGCGAGGCGTCCACCTTGCGCGCCCTGCCGGCCACGAGGAAGCCGATCGCGAGTCCCCCTTTGGGGGCGAGCTCATGAAATCGCTCGGTCCTTGACAGGGAGGTAGGCATGAAGCATACATCCCAGGCGCTTGGCGGCAGGGCTGTGCTGGTCTTGTTGTTTCAGGACGCCGCGCTTGTAGGAGATGGATATGAAGGGTTACTCGGGTTTGGTCCTCGCCATCCTGCTTCTTGCACCCGCCGCGAGTATCGCCGAAGAAGTGCCGGAAAGGGGTCCGCATGAAGGTAGCGGGGTCCCTCAAGCGGAAGGCTCGAGCGGAACGGCAAGTGTTTCTCCGACGGGAAAGTACTCAACCTCAATCCCACTAGGCCTGCCCTCGCCAAGAGGTGGTCTTCCGCTACCATTGTCTGTTGTGTACACAGGGTCTGGTGCGGCCGGCGCGGCGGGCGTCGGATGGGATATCCCCCTGTCGTTTGTTAGGCGCTCTACGACGTTGAGCGGCAGGAAGCCTTCGACCGCATGGAATAGCGACGAGCCACGTGCCGATGAGCGAGTGGAGCTTCACCTCGCTGGAAGCACGGCCCTCATGCGCAAGCTCACGAGCCCCGATCCCAGGCGAAGGGTTTACCGGCCCATCGTTGCGTCGGAGTACATCCAACTGACTGAATGGCTGCATGACGACGAGTCCTATTGGGAGCTGAATGACTCCAGGGGTCGAAGGTACCTTTTTAATATGATTGATCGCTTGGGTGATTACTCTGCCTGGTACCTCTCCCGTATCGAGGACAAGCACGGGAACCAGATCGTGTTTTCGTACACGGTCGTAGAGCAGGTACGAACGACAGAGTGGGTAAAGGGCTCGATTGAACCCAAGGAACTCCTTCTTAGTGAGGTGTCGTATTCCTTTTCATCCGGCGGGTGCCCAAAGCATGTTGTCATGCTGCGTTACGCCCCAGAGAACCATCCTCTTACGGGCGGAGTGCTTGGTTACTCGGTCCACGACGGCCACTTGCGCGTTCGAACCCAGATCCTGCGAGCTATCGATCTGTGGGCGAACGCATCTGCGGCTTGCAACGACCGCCAGCTCGTCAAGACACTTTCTTTCTCGTACGCGCCGGACGTGGATACAACGCTTCCCCGCCTCGTGGGAGTCACCTTGCATGGAAGGAGCCAGGATGGCGGCGCAGCGCCCCAGATTCCCGTCGCGCAGTTCGAGTACGGTGCAATCAAGCAAAGCGATTCCATTCGGTTTCAGCCATTCCAAGCCATTCCATTGCCTTCCCTGCCAGAAAAGCTGCGAGACAGCATCACTGTCGAGCACACCCGTGTAGACTTCGATGCCAAGTCGACCAAGAGCGGGACCATGTCGGGGTTGTTCGACCTGACGGGCGACGGTGTTGTGGACTTCGTTTTTCCTGCCGACCTCTCAGCGGACTTCAGGACAGGAAAGGGCATCTCACTCCTTCGCAATATTCCTGCAGGCAAGTCGGGCCGAGCCTGGGCTGACGCCAAGCCTCTATACGAGCAAGGCAGCATCGCGGTACCCCCGGGCGGCATGTCGCGATCAGAGGCTGATTCGGGCTTTGGCGCCGGGTATAGCGATGTTTGGTGGGAGCTAATCGACTGGAACGGCGATGGCCGTCTCGACATCGTGGACGCTCTGAACAGCCCGAATGCGGATACCTGGCGGGTCTATTTGAACACTCCTCGCTGGGATGGCCGGGAGATCGTTTGGAAGGTAGAAGACTTCGACGTTAGCGCCATTCGTCGAGCCGTCCAAGAAGGGCACAATCTAAGGTACGAACATCGCCACCCCTTAGGTACTGGCCACGTTCACAACGACTCCGGTCGGTTGCCGCTGGCTCGCTACGACAGTCTCCACAAGACAGTGAGGTCGTATTGTTTTGATTACGTCCCCGACCCTTTAGGGGGGGTGATACGGCTCGCATGCGACGGACTGCGGATTCTGGGGTGGGAAGGGCTCGAAAAGGTCAACGAGTGGTCCTGGACAGTCGCCTACTGGAGGGTTCTCGACGTCAATGGCGACAAGTTCCCAGACTTCGTCTATACCTCGAAGAGGCAGGCACCAACATACAACTCGGCGCCGCTTGACATGATTACCGAGTATCGCTGCCAAGCCTGTCCCACACATGTAAATGCTGGCACCGAGCTGCCACCCTGGTGTCAGAACTGTCAAGACGTCCTCGAAAACGAGCTGCCGGGCGATACGGAGCTAAGGGTCTTCTATCACCGCGGGGCCCTTCGTCGCGTGGTGGCTGGCCCTCCCGTTGCCCTCAAGAAGGACGGTAAGTGCGGCGTTGAGCGCTGGCGAAATGCCAGCAGGCGCAGCCTCTGGAAACGGGTAGAGCCGACGAACAAGAACGAGTGGCGCTTTCAGCAATGCGGATTTGCGGACGCCAATGGGGATGGACTCCTCGATTACATCCAACCAACTGCCGAAAGCGGGAACTTCACGGTCGCGCTCCTTAACACGGGGATCCCGGCCGAATATCAAGCAGGGGGCAGCCGAACTGGCGTCACAGGCGGGCACGAAAACTTCACCAAGCGACTGCAAATCCCGGGCAGAGTGAGCTTGGTACAGGATCATGGGGATTTCTGTCGAGATCCGGACGGCGGATTTATCAACCGCGGTCGAAAGTACACCGAACGGATGCTCTCGGCCCTGATCGATCTCACGGCCGATGGCATTCCAGACTTTGTCTACTGGGGGACGCGCTCGGCACCAATTGATTGGGGGCCTGAAAGTGTCGGCAACGTTGGATGGTTTGTCCGAGTCGGTACGGGCGCGACCTTTGGGCCTCCGGTACCAATCCAGATGCCGAACGGGCACGAGTTCGATCTGCGGCTCGAGGAGAAGCAGTGCCCCCTGGAGGACCAGGACCAATTCACCGTTCGAGTGCTGGCCGCTCTTCGCGACATTGATGGGGACGGCAGGCAGGAAGTACTCCGCGCCGAAAACGGCCAGCTCAACGCGGCTTCGCTCGTGAGTGCATCCGGGCGCTTGGGTGCTCACGAAGCCGGACAGATCGTCAGAGCGGGAAATGGATATGGAGGATGGACTCGAATCGAGTACGTGTCGGCAAAGCAAGATGGCGCCACCCCACATCAGCTTCCGTTCCCGGAAATAGTCGTCGCGCGGACCCGAACCGAGACCGACAAGGGGCTGTCACAGGGAGAGCAACTCGCGCAGGTCTCGTACGCGTACGGGGAAGGGCGGATGCAGTACAGTCCTCTTCGTGAGGGTTGGGCGTTTCCGGGCTACGGGCGGCATGTCGTGCTCCACGGGAAGCCAACGAGCCACGGTGCAGCTCAGCTCGTCGAGGGAACGGCCACTATTTATGACGCTATTCGTCCGGGTGAGATTGCGCAAGGCGGCTATCTCAAGCATGCGCTGACAGGCCGCACGAGGGACATTAGGCGTTTCGACGGAACCTTTAATGCGGATCCTTGGGCGCTCCTCGAGCTCGCTCCGTTGCAGGACAGCAGGTGGCATGGGAACGCGCATCTTGACTATGCCACCAAGGAAAAGCTGGACACCTCTGTCGAACTTATTGGTGAGTGCTGGGACGTAACCGACCCATACTCGGCAATACCGGTATATCCCTTCCATCTTTGTCAACAAACTGGCCTGGTGTACACGTCGAAGAGTACCGAGTGGCGCGGACAAAGGCCATGGCCATCGCTTGAATCAGTTGCGACCGAATCAACGGTAATAGAGGTGGACGAATGGGGGCGGCCCAAGCTCGTGTTCCTGGAAGGTGATCTCCGGGACGACTCCGAGCTTAGCGACGACAAGTGTCTACGCCTGACTTATGCAGATCCGTCTGACGCTGCCGATGGGCGCCCGTATCTAGATGCCATGAGCAGCATGAGGACCGTGGGGTGCGCGCCCGACCACACCAACCAGGAGCGTCTCCTATCCGGTGTTCGCTACGTCTATGACAAGCTCCCCGAAGGTAAGGTGGATAAAGGGCTTGTGACCAAGGTAATTGTCGAGGTCTACAAGCCGCACACAGGAGAAAAGCTACGTGAGTTCGTAGCGGAGGAGCGGGATTATTACCCAAACGGGAACCTCAAGAGCGTTAGAAGGGAGCGGAGCAACCCGGCGGAGCGCGGGCCCAAGGTCGAGTTGACAACGGCGGTCTATGACGACTTCGGACTGGTCCCCGAGTGGGTCTCTCGGTCCGCAAGCGACGTCGCGGCGACTCTGGAAACCTTCGCGTCCTACGATTCAGCTACGTTGCTGCCGGAACTGGTGACTGATCCAAATGGGGTGCAGGTACAAATCATCTATGATGGACTCGGCCGCGAGAAAGAACGACGACTGATTGATCCGGACACTGCGGGCACGTTCCTCCTATCCACGAAGAGATACGACGATGATCCCATTGATCCCCGAGGGCGGAGGCACACCGACCGGCTTTACACGAGGTGGATTGCCCCTGGTGAGGAGAACGTGTCACCAGCGGACGGCCAGGCGGCCTGGATTGAGCTGACGACCTTTCTGGATGAACTAGGACGCGTAAGGTACCGGGAGCGACCGCTAGGCAAGGATTACGGCAACGACAGCCTAATCAGCGATTACGTTGAATTCGATTGGGCAGGCCGGACGCGCTTTGCCGCTCTACCCTTCGAGAAGAGCTGGTCGAAGGGCAAGTACGGTGAAACGAACCTGTATCGGCCCGACGGTCGCCTGCTCTGTAGCGTGCTTGGCGAAGGGCTGCAGCCACGGGCGTACACGGACATCGAGAAAGACCTGTACCCCACGTGCCATGAGTACAAGTACGAAAACGGTCGCGAGGTTGTCGAGACAAGGGGTCCGAGCGAGCTCCATCCAAGCAGCCCGCATTACCAGGCATTCGATGTCGCGCGTACAAGTGCAACTGGCGTGCTCCTCGATGTGTCACGCTGGAAGGGCGGGCAGCGACTCGAGCATGCCGAGTATAGGTACGATCCGCTGGACCAGTTGTCTACCGTGAAGCGGTTCGCCGATCCAGTGAATCGAGGGGGGCCTGCTGTCTGGTCGTTCGTGAACGACTCGCTTGGGCGGACTCTGGAAATTGCCGAGCCAGCGACTTCGACGCGATTCCGGGAGTACGACGAGTGGGGCAATGTCATAAAGGAAAGCTGGCAGGACACGAGCCCAAGCCAAGCGCGCGTGTCCAGCACCATGTTCGATGGCTTTGGGAGACCGACAAGAGTCACGGTTTCGCGGCCGTCAGACGGGACGCAGAGGGAGGAGTCCGCGGCGTACGAATACGACACGCCGAGAGACGAGGCACTCCAAGGACGAACGGGGTTCCTCGGGCGCCTCTCGAAGGCGACGGACGGGCTGCAGGAAGCTTATTTCACGTATGACCGCGCCGGCAATGTCCGGAAGACTACTTGGCGCAATTCGGGTGATGGTCGCCTTGTGAGGCAGGCGGCCGACTCGGGCCCGGCCGGGCATCTCCTAGAGCTTGGATTTGCTCGACCGTTTCAAGACGACATTAACGAACGGGCCAGATATGAGTACGACAGCGCGGCACGGCTCCGGAATGTGACGTGGACCTCCGGCGGTGAGCCAAGTCGTCTCTTCGCGACGAGGAATATCGATAAGCTCGGGCGTTACCTGGAGGTCGCCCAGGGCAACGGTGCGGTCTCGAAGAAAGCCTACCGCCAGGAGCGAAGGCGAGAGCTTCTCCGCCAGGAGCTTGTCTTCAAGGAGGGGGTATATCGGTCGTATTTTGAGCAGTTCGATGCAGCAGGACGCCTGCTCAAGCGACGCGATGAGGTGGTAGGGCCGGCGAGAGGGGCTGCGGTAGAGTCGCGTGATGATATCACCGTTAATACCTATGACGTGCTGGGCAGGCTGGACAGCGCAAAGACCTTCCAACGGCAGGCGACAAGCGCCGTTAGCCTTTGGGAGAAGTACTCATACGACGGGCTCGGAAATCTCCTCAAAGTCGAGGATCTCGTTGGGACCGGGACGCGACTGCTCAGTCCATCGAACGCGGATCCGGATCGGCTGTGCACGATCGAGTGGCCCAAGAGAAACGCGGCGCCTTCCCCAAGTGGCGGGTCGGCAGGATCGAGCAGCGGGCGAAGCGGCGGGTTCTCCCGAACGATGATCGGTGGCCTTGTGGGGCTTGATTCTGTGCTGCCAAGGATCCCGCGGGGAGTGGTTGAGAATCCGGCCGCACAGAGCTGCGCCTATCGTTATGACGGCGCGGGCAACGTGGTGGAGATCAAGGACGCTGACGGGCCGCCCAGAAAATTCGAATACGACAGCAGCTCGCGGATTACAAGGCTCACGAAAGGCGAGATTCGGGGCGAAATCGCCTATGACGCATTCGGCGGCGTTGCATCAGTGAACATTGCGCAGGGCCGGACCGTTCTGCGGAATGACCGTCGATTCGGACCCCTTGTGGAACTTGCGGGCTATTCGGCTGTGGGATCAGTAGGTGGCTCCAATGGAATGTCCTCGACGTACTTCGAGAGGCGAATTCCCGGCCCCGATGGACTCATCGTTGCGATCAGGACCGGCGATGCCGGGACGCGGCATGTCTACCCGTACTCCGACCAAACCGCGATGCGAGTGGGAACCAATCGCCATGGGGCCGCGGTCCAGGAGGTCGCGTATACGCCATTTGGAAGCATCACGAAGGACACTGGGCAGGAAGGATCGGCCGAGTACACGAAGTACCTCTGGAATGGTGGTGATAGCTACAAGGCGTTTGGCCTCTTCCATATGGGAGCTCGCGCCTACGAGCCCATAACTGGACGATTCGTGCACCGGGATCCGTTGATGGTGGCGAGAACGTCGTCGCGGATGCATCCCTATTCCTTTGCGCACAACGACCCCGTGAACTTCACCGATCCGTCGGGGCTCGATCCCGGCGGGGCCGTGGCGCAGGAAGAGGATTGGGAGGATCCGCCGATGACATCGAGCCTTCCAGTTGCTATTGGACCGCTCGAGGGTTCAATCGGGAACACGACTTTCGTCACCTACCCGTCACAATACACGACGGTGGTGACTGTTCATCTGTCGGTCCTAGAAAAGGTCGGGCGCTTTCTTGATCAAGCTTATGCGTCTTTCGTGGCGATCAATAGCAGCCCGAATATCGGGTTACCCATCCAGGATTCGCCTGGGGTTCTGGACATGGTGGGTGACATGTTTGGCGCGGCGATTGACATTGGAGCCGCATTCGTCACCGAGCTCGTTCGTCCGGACGAATTCGACGTAAGCCTCCTGGCGGCGGGGGGTACGGCTGCACTAATGGATGGCCCCTTGCCGATTGGTGACATTGGCCTAGTGGGGGCTGCGGCTTACGTGGGCGGACGGAGGCTTTTCAAGGCATTTGGTGCGCTTGCGGGTGCGGCTAGGGCGGGACGGAGGACGGTGGCGGCGACAGGTGCATTTCTTCCAGGTGCTATGGGAGGTTCCGGCCTCGGCAAGGTTGCTCGGATGTCGATTCGGGTGTCGGAGAAAGGCCTCTTGATGGTGGAGAGGCACTTGGCTCAGTTCGGTAACGTTCCGACAAACACAGCTATGGTCGAGCGACTGCGAGATGCGCTTTCTAGTGGACGGCGAATTACTGATGCGGACGCGAGCTTCTATCTCCACGAGATCGCAGAGGCCACGATGATGGGACGGGGTGCCGCTTACGAGGCTGCTCACGCGGCGGCACTGGGGAAATACCTCGTATCACCGTTCAGCGTCTACCACCCGGCAGTAATAAGTGCGCTGCCAGGGTATTTCAACTTGGCGTGGCGGGCCTTTTGGGGGTTGGAATGAGGTCTATTCCTCTAGGACGGTTTGGCAAAGCGCGACTCTATGTACACGAGAGGCCCGACGCAGCCTACAACGTCATTCGAGTTGATGAGCGGATCACGAGTGTGCAGCAAAGCCGCATGCTGGCCCTGGAAGTGGCGCTCGAGGTATATATCCCACGTGGCGCGCTGGTCGAGTACGGTCTCCTGGGAATGCGCTTCGTTCCAGAAGAGCGGCAGGACTTAGTGGTTCAGGTTTGCGTTGGGGAGCCATGCGATCGCGCCTACCAGGAATCGCTTGCCAGGTTGGTAGACGATGTTCGCGTCGGGCTTCCAGATGAATACGCGACATCGGTGACCAGCGCCATATGTGCGCTTGCTCCGACGACGCTTGGGCCGGGGTTGCTACTAGTGGATCGTGCGGCCCATGGGCTGATTGGCTCGAGCCCCGCATTGTTTGAAAAACTTGCCCAGGCGCTGGTCATGATGGTGAGCGGACTGAGTGAACCCGATTCGCAGGTTGCTAGGTTGTTTGGATTCTAATAGGTGATCGTGGACACCGCCCGAACAAGCCTGGGTCGCCGATCGACATCTTTCGATAGTAACTGGAGGAAAAAGCGCGTGAAGAAACACTGGTTACCGCTCCTCGCCGCGTGTGCGGGTGCATGTGCGTCGTCTTCGGCGACGAGTCGGAACGATGGTTTTCGCCAGATCGCCCATGAATCAAGCGCCCTGATACGTCAATTGGAGTTCTGCTACGCGGACCGGTTGATTGACGGGAATCAGCTATTCGAGCGCATGTCGGCAACGATTGAGATCGAGCCCTACGGCAAGCGAACAGTATCAACGAGCGGGAACCTTGGGCCGGATATGAAAGCGTGCCTCGAGCACGTGCTTGGAACGATACCATTGCCGAGGGAGGGGCGTGAGTTCTCGCTTGAGGTCCTTTTCCATCTTGGCGACCGAGACTGTGGCCCCCCCGAAGTCGCGGCCCGCTGCTTATCAGAGCCTTTCAGCCCATACACCACGCTTTCTTACCACCGGCAGCAGCGACGGGTCTCCACTGTGGTGTGGTACGTGAGGAACGAGGGGTAGGACTCGCCGTGTGGGAGTGGATGTCACGAATTGGAGCGATAGTCCTGCAGATGGTCCTGCTCTTGGCCGGCTGTCACGCCCGCGAGAACCATCGCGGGGTTCCGGACTCCTCCGTCTATTACTCCCGGGCAGACGCAGCCCCAGCCGCTGACGCCATGCCGCCCGCGATCGTTCCCGCCGCTTCCATTGATGCGCGGTGGAAGGACCCATTTTCGGAGACCCCTCACGACTGCACGAGGGGCTCCATGCTAGAGCCCACCGTGCTCGGTACTGCTCCGCTTGAGCCCGGGACGCTCGAGCAGCCATTTGTCATCGCCCTTCTTGGGAACGACGTGTACTGGAGCACCCAGGATCCCTACTCGCGACTCTGGTGCATCCTAAAGGCGTCGAAGGTCGGTGTGGGCTCCAGTGAAGTCGCCTGCGGGCTCTGGGGAGTCTTTGATATCTACGTGGACGATGGCGGCATCTATTGGACGTCTGAAGGCCGTATCCACGTGATGCGCCAAGGCGAAAGCGCGCACAGCATGACTTTCGAGGCCATCCGTGAGGTGCGGTCACTGGTATCAGACGGCGAGCATCTTTACTTCGAGGATGGAGCAGAATACCTCTACGCCTTGCCCAAGCAGGCGCGCAGTGGTGAACAGCCGCGGCCGATCGGCAGCAAGTGGCAGCACTGCGATCAGTTGACAGTGGATGACGAATACGTCTACTGCACCTCCGGGCGTGAGCACGCGATCTTGCGTGTTTCCAAGCAGGGAGGACAGTGGGAGACGATCGTGACCGGGCAGGACGACCCACGTTCTCCGGTGATCCGAGACGGGCGGATCTTCTGGGCATCGAGGGGGTTCGACGGCCATGCCGCCATCAAGAGCGCCCCTCGTGCGGGAGCCAAGCCGGAAATCCTGGCGTCCAACCTGGGGGACAATGTTTCGTTCGCAGCTTACGAGGGAAACGTCTACTGGACGAGCGATGGGGCGCTCGAAGCGCCGGGACTTCTAGGTCGACTTATCTTGAGCGACGAAACCGTCGAAAAAGTAATTCAGCTCCCCAAGCACCCCTACGGCCTG
Source organism: Deltaproteobacteria bacterium (assembly GCA_016210055.1). Lineage (GTDB taxonomy): Bacteria > Myxococcota_A > Polyangia > Haliangiales > SHYZ01 > JACQUZ01. The sequence continues at coordinate 21,007 of JACQUZ010000090.1, forward strand.
GCGATTCACCATGGCTCGTTCTTCTGGGTCGATCATGGAGTCGATGATCCGTACAGTGGTAGACTCGATCCGTACGTACCAGGAGGGGTTTGGACATGGAATGGGACGGGCGAGCCCGCTCTTCTTGTCGACGAGCAAGTCGAGCCCCTTCGAATCGCGGTTGACGATGACGCGCTCTACTGGGTGAACAATGGCAACTTCCTCGGCGACGATAGGAACGGGTCGATATGGAAGCTTTCCTTGGGCGACGGATCGACATCTGTCATTGCAGAGCATCTCTTTTCACCAGCCGTCCTAGCGGAAGACGACGAGAACCTGTTTTGGGTGTCACCCGGCACCATTAACACCATTCCCAAGCGCGGCGGCGAGGCCTCGGTCCTCGTTAGGGCCTATCACATCAGGGGCATGGCCGTTGACGAGGGGCAGTTGTACTGGGGTGAGACGCTCGACGACGACGGGCATGGTGCCGTCATGAAGATGGACCTTACGACCAAGAGCATCAGCGTCCTCTCGACCAATCAGGCACTGCCCGGGTGGCTAGCAGTGGACCGCGAACATGTGTACTGGGCGAACGTGTCCGTAGCCGGAGAGCACCAGCGACGCGTCATGCGCGCCAACAAGTATTCCGGGGCCACGGAGCTTGTCGCCGAGGGATTCAATTGGCTGACTGGCCTTCTCGCGCACGATGGGTGGGTGTACTGGCATGACTTCCAGTCCTTTCGCGTGTTCCGCGGTAACCCGTCTGTTTCGGCGCCGACCGTCATCGCCTATGACCCAGAAGGACCGAGCTCACTGACACTTGACGACAAGTTCGCCTACTGGACGACGCCCAAGTCGATCAAGAAACGCGCCCTGACTGGCGGTCCGATCACCGCGCTCGGGCAGTACTCCGCGGAAAAGATACTGGTGGACGATCGGAGCCTGTACTGGGTTGCGGATGGAAAGCTTCTCTGCGCGGCCAAGGAGTAGGCAGTGGTCGAACTACCGCTCGAAAGCGGTGCTCACGAAGGCCCTTCGCAAGCGCCAAAGCCTGCGGAAGGTCGCGGCCCGTGTTCGCGGCGGTACCGCAGTGACCCATCAGCGACGGCGGGATGATTTCCGTGGGCGCGCCCGGCAGGATCGGGTGCGACATGGAGGTGTCGAGTGGCAAGAGGACGAAGGATCGAGGACGAGAGCGAGGCGCAGCGGTGCTTGCTCGCGGCAAAACGAGCGGGACGGAATGCGGGCGAGTGGGCGCGCGCGCACGGTATTGATGGTCGCTCGCTGCACGCATGGCAGGTGAATCTCGGGCGCCGGGGGACGAGCGCTCCGGCACGGGCACGACGGCGTGAGCAGAAGGC
>JACQUZ010000085.1 GCA_016210055.1 Deltaproteobacteria bacterium
CCTGGAGAACCACCCCCGGGTCCCCCTCCCCCGCGGTTCCCCCGCGGGAGCCCTGCCATCTTGCTCGAGCTGGAACCGCTGCTCGCCCGCCGCCTCATCCGCGAAGCGACCTTCAACCTGACGGTCGCCTGTGCGGCTGCTTTCGTGATAACGGCCTCTGCGGTGGTCTTCTTCCGCCTTTCGCAGCGCGCCGAACGCATGGAGGAACAAGCAGCGCGCCAAAGGCACCTGGCGGCCCTCGGCCAAATGTCAGCCACCCTGGCGCACGAAATCAGGAATCCTCTCGCAGCGGCCAAGGGGCACGCGCAGCTCCTCGCCGAGCAGGTACCCGAGGGGCATCCCGGCGCTCGGTCTGCGGTCACCGTCGTGGACAGCCTGGTCCGACTCGAAGCGCTCGTCACGCGGCTCCTCGAATTCGCGCGCTCGGGGGAAATCCGGCGCGAGGACGTCTCGCCTGCCGAGCTCTTGCGCGCCGCCGCCGAAGAAGCTGCAAAAGGACGCGTCAAGCTCGATGTATCCGGAGCACCACCGGCATTTCCACTCGACGAGCTCCACGTGCACCGCACGCTCGTCAACCTTCTCCAGAACGCGCTCCAGGCGAGCCCCGACGGCGCGCCAATCGAAGCCTCGGCCTCCCTGGTCGACGAAGGACTTGTCTTCACCGTGCGCGATCATGGGGCTGGTCTTCCCCAAGGAGCCGGCGCTCATCTTTTTCAGCCGTTTCACACCACGCGCACCCATGGCGCGGGACTTGGCTTGGCGATCGCCCAGCGCGTCGTCACGCTCCACGGCGGCGCCATCGACGCAGTGAACCACCCGGAGGGAGGCGCGCTCTTCCGGATTACACTTCCACGCGGACGACATGGCACGGATTCTGGTTGTTGACGACGAGGCGGGGATTCGCAGCTTCCTTTCCGGCGCGCTCGCGGCGGTCGGCCACGACGTCGACGAGGCCGCCGACGGTGAGGAGGCGCTGCGCCGCCTGGCGGCCAAGGCATGCCACCTGGTGATCACCGACCTTCGCATGCCGCGCCTCGATGGCATGGCGCTTCTTGCCCGGCTGCGTGCCGAAGCGCCGGAGGTCGAGGTGATCGTCCTTACGGCCCACGGGACCGTCGAGACCGCGGTGCAGGCGATGAAGCTCGGCGCGTTCGACTACCTCGAAAAGCCGATCTCTGGACCGACCGAGCTTCGGCTTCTCGTTGAGCGCGCCCTCGAGCGGCACCGCCTGCATGCGGCACGGGAAGCGGCCGCTCGCCCAAAGGAAGACGAGGCGCGGCTTTCCCACGGCGCCAAGGCCATGGAGGCGGTCGTGCTCACGCTTCGGAGGGTCGCCGCCACCGACACGACCGTCCTCCTTCTCGGCGAGAGCGGGACGGGCAAGGAGGTCGCGGCGAGCGCCGTGCACCGCATGAGCCCGCGAAGTCAAGGGCCGTTCGTGGCGGTGAACTGCGCCGCCCTCGCCGAGACGCTCCTCGAGAGCGAGCTTTTCGGGCATGAACGCGGGGCCTTCACGGGCGCGACGACCCGCCGCCGCGGACGCCTGGAGCTCGCCGAGGGGGGCACCTTCTTCTTGGACGAAATAGGCGAGCTCAAGCCACCACTCCAGGCGAAGCTTCTCAGGGTGCTCCAGGAGCGGCGATTCGAGCGGGTAGGCGGAAACCAAGTGGTCGCATGCGACGTGCGCTGGATCGCCGCCACGAACCGCGATCTCGGGGCGATGATGCGCCGCGGAGACTTCCGCGAGGACCTCTACCACCGACTCGCCGTCTTCCCCTTAAGGCTCCCACCGCTCCGCGAGCGGCGGGAAGAAATCGCCCCGCTCGCCCGGGATCTCCTCGCCCGGATCAGCGCATCTCTCGGGCGGCCAGCGATCTCCCTCCATCCCGACGCGGTGGCCGTCTTGGAGCGGCATGGCTGGCCCGGGAACGTCCGTGAGCTCGCGAACGTGCTGGAGCGTGCCGCCATCTTGACCGACGGGACCGAGGTCAGGCCGGAGCACCTCTGGCTGGAGCCGAGTGGCGTCGCCGCCGTGCCCGCGGATGGGGGGACGACCATGGCTGACCTCGAGCGCGAGGCGATTCGCCGCACGCTCGCCGAGCACGGCGGAAACCGGCGGCGTGCTGCGGCAGCCCTCGGCATCGGCCTCCGCACGCTCTACGAGAAGCTTAGGCGGTACGGGATTGGGTAGGGCACGGCCCCTAGACGAGGCCCTCGTTCTGCACTCGTTTTCGTACTATGATAATTCCTGGGAGTACTTTGCTTGGGCGGTGTCGATGTCGCAGGGTTCGGCGGGACTGAGCGCTTCCAGGTATTGCGGCGCCTGGGTGAAGGTGGGATGGGCATCGTCTACGAGGCGGTCGACCGAGAGAAGAACACGAGGGTCGCCCTCAAGACCCTGAAGCATCCGAACGCGAGCACGTTGGCGAGGCTGAAGCGCGAGTTTCGGGCCCTTTCCGACCTGTCGCACCCGAACCTGGTCAGCCTCGGCGAGCTCTTGGAAAGCCAGGGCCAATGGTTCTTCACCATGGAGCTTGCCTGCGGCGTCGACTTTCTCACCTACGTGAGGTGCAAGAAGGGGCATGACCAGGGTTCTCCATTGGACCTGGCGCTCACCGACACGCTGCCCGTGACCGGGCTCGCCAATGGCTACGACGAGGATCGACTTCGGGCATCGCTGTGCCAGCTGGCCGAAGGGCTCCACGCGCTTCACGTGGCTGGCAAAGTGCACCGGGACGTCAAGCCCTCGAACGTGCTCATCAGTGACGAGGGGCGCCTCACCGTCGTGGATTTCGGCCTGGTCACGGAGATGGATCCTGCGTCCTCTTTTTCCGACGCCACCATCGTGGGGACAGCAGCCTACATGGCCCCAGAGCAAGCCGCTTCATCACCCGTGGGCCCGCCCGCCGACTGGTACAGCCTCGGCGTGATGCTCTACGAGGCGCTCCTCGGTGTCCCACCCATTTCGGGGTCCTTCCTCCAAGTCCTCATGGAGAAACAGCGCCACGTCCCTCCTTCTCCCAGGACGCTCGATGACAGCGTGCCGCGCGATCTGGACTCCCTTTGCGCCGACCTCCTAGCGCTCGATCCCGCCAAGCGACCTTCGGGCGCCTCGATCTTGCAGAGGCTCGGTAGACGAGCTTCTCATGCCCACCCCGCCGAGATCATCTCGAGCGTCACGAGCGCCACTCCGCTCGTCGGAAGGCAGAAGGAGCTCGAGGCCCTCTCGCTCATGTTCGAAGAGGTGCGCGAGGGGAAGGCCATTACCGCGATCCTCGAGGGTGAGTCCGGGGTGGGAAAGAGCTCGCTGGTGCGGCGTTTCACCGACACGGCCTCGGTGGATCCCAACGTCGTGGTTCTGGCCGGCCGCTGTTACGAGCGGGAGGCGATGCTCTACAAGGCGATGGACGGTGTCGTCGACGCGCTCGCGCGCTTCATGACGCGCCTCCCCGACGCCGAAGCCGCTGCGCTCGTCCCGCGCCGCGCCGCGCTCCTCCCGCAGGTATTCCCCGTCCTCGGCCGAGTCGCGGCTCTCGCCAAGGCACCTGCCGTGTCCGCCGTGGACCCGCAGGAGATTCGAACCCGCCTGTTCGCGGCGCTTAGGGAGATGTTCGGACGTCTCGCCGAGCGCCATCGAGTCGTCGTCGTCATCGACGACCTGCAATGGGCAGACGCAGACAGCCTGACGCTCCTTTCCGAAATCCTTCGCCCTCCCGAGGCGCCCGCCATGCTGCTCCTCGCGACGCGACGCTCCGCCGAAGGCGAAAGCGGGTCGTGGCGGGTCATGGCCGAGGACGCACTTCCCGGCGACGTGCGGAGGATCCAGGTGGGCAGGCTCTCCTCGGCCGATGCGCAGAGCCTCGCGACGATGCTCCTTGAGCGCTCTGGAGTGGACGACGCGGCGCTCTCCTCGGCAATCGCCCGCGAGTCCGAGGGGCACCCGCTCTTCATTCACGAGCTCATTCGACACGACTCGGCGAAAGGGAGCCGCGGCGCCTCACCCGTGCGCCTCGAGGAAGCCCTTTGGGAGCGCATCTCCCGCTTGTCCCCAGAAGCCCAGCGCCTCCTGGGGTGATTTCCGTCGCCGGCGCGCCCCTCGAGCAAGAAATCGCCGCCATGGCCTCAGGACTTGCGCCCCATCAGCTCAGTGTCCACGCCGGAGTGCTGCGCTCGGAACATCTCGCGAGGACCGCCGGTCCGCACGGGCGGGACACGATATTCACGTACCACGACCGCGTTCGCAACGCGGTCCTCCTCCATCTCGAGCCGACCAAGCGGCGCGCATGCCACCACGAGCTGGCGCGAACGCTCGAGTCCACCGAGCGCGGAGACCCCGAGGTCCTCGCCGTCCACTACCGCGCCGCCGGCGACCAAGAAAAAGCGGCGAAATACGCCGTGGTCGCGGCGGATCGGGCCACGGGGGCACTCGCCTTCGAGCAAGCGGCCCGCCTCTATCAGCTTGCCATCAAGCTCGGCAGGTACCCGCGCTCGGAGGAACGGCCTCTCCTGGTGAAGCTCGGTCAGGCGCTCATGAACGCGGGCCGGGGGAAGGAGGCCGCAGAGGCGTATCTCGCGGCGGCCGATGGCGCCAGCGTCGGAGAAGCCCTGCAGCTGCAACAAAAAGCGGCGCTGCAGCTCCTCATCACGGGGCACGTCGACGAAGGGATCGCCGCGATTCGCACGGTCCTCGCCGCAGAAGGGCTGTCGTATCCGGCAACGCCCAGGAAAGCCCTCATGTCCCTTCTCGTCGACCGTGCCCGCCTGCGAATTCGTGGCTTGAGGTTTCGAAGGCGGGACGAGAGCGAGATCACGGCGCACCAGCTTGCGCGCATCGACGCCTGCTGGTCTGCCGGAATCGGGCTGGCGTTGTGCGATCCCGTGCGAGGGACGGCATTCCAAGGCAAGGGGCTCCTCCTCGCTTTGGACGCGGGGGAGGCACGCCGCGTGTCACGCGCCCTCGCCATGGAAGCGGCATTTCTCGCCAGTCAAGGAGTTAGGAACCAGGCGAGAGCAGAGCTCTACCTGTCCCGGGCAGAAGAAGTCGCCAGGGAGGTGGATGACCCTTACTCGGTGGCCCTGGCGTGCGGCTTGCGTGCATTTGCGTGCTACTTCTGGGGGCAGTGGACGCTCGCGCTCGAGTACTGCGAGAAGTCGGAGCAGCTCTTTCAGGAGCGCTGCGTGGGGGTCCACTGGGAGATCGCCAACGCACGCATTTGGATCGCACGACTCCTCTATTTCTCGGGGAGGATGCGCGAGTTGTCCCAGCGGGCGCCGATCTACCTTCTCGCGTGCCGGGATAGAGGGAACCTGCACGGCGAAACCACGTTCCGCGCCGGGGTCGCGCCGTTTCTGGCCCTTGCAGCCGACGACCCGGGTTCCGGGCACGAGGAGGCACGCTGGGCCGTGGAGAACTGGTCCCGCCAGGGGTTCCACCTGCAGCACCACTACGCCCTCTACTCGCGCGCGCAGCTCTACGCGTACCAGGGCAATCCAGAGAAGGCCCTGGAAATCCTTACGGACGAGTGGCCTGCCCTCAAGCGATCGCTACTTCTTCGCGTCCAGCATGTTCGGGTGACCATGTACGAGGTGCGCGCCCGTGCCTTCCTGGGCGCGGCCTGCGCGAATTCGCCTGCGAAAAAGCACCTGATCGCCCAGGCTGAAAAGGACGCCCGGAGCCTTCACCGGGAGAACGCCCCTTGGGCCACTGCGCTGGCAACGCTTGTCCAAGCAGGTATCGCGACGTCCCTGGGCAACCAAGAACGGGCCGCGGAGTTCTTCGCCGACGCGGAGCGCGGTCTTGAAGCCGTCCACATGTCCCTTCATGCCGCCTGTGCGCGTTGGCAGCGCGGGCTTCTCCTGGGAGGCGACGACGGGCGCGCCCTGGTCGACTCTGCGACCCTGTGGATGCTCGGTGAAGCCATCAAGAACCCCGAGCGCATGACCGCCTTGCTGGCGCCAGGGGTTTCATGAGCTCTACCGCGCAGCCACTGCCCGACTTCGCTGGAACCGCCCGCTTCGAGGTCATTCGGTGCCTGGGTACCGGCAGCATGGGCGTGGTGTACGAAGCCCTTGATCGCGAGCGCGGGAAAAAGGTGGCGCTCAAGACGCTAAAGTCGCTCCAACCCGAGGCCATCCTGCGCTTCAAGAACGAGTTTCGCTCCTTGCAGGACATCCACCACCCCAACCTCGTGGCGCTCGGAGAGCTCCTGGAAGACCACGGCCGCTGGTTCTTCACCATGGAGCTCATCAGCGGCTCCTCGATCTACGAGTACCTCATCCCCGACGACGAGCGGGAAATCATGAGCTCGTCCCTCAACGAAGCGACCGTGCAGCTCAAATCGGATCCCGAGGCCCACTCCCCGTCGCGCGGGAATCGACCCATCTCCGCTCCCATCATCAGCGCCAGCAAGCTCAAGAGCTCCCTCGTTCAACTTGCGGAAGGGCTCACGGCCCTTCACGCAGCCCACAAGGTGCACCGAGACATCAAGCCGTCGAACATCATGGTCACCCGCGACGGCCGGGTCGTTCTCCTGGACTTCGGAATCGTCGCGGACGACCGCGAAGCCCTCGCCGACTCCCGCCTCACCGGCACCGTCTCATTCATGGCCCCCGAACAGGCGCGCTGCCTCCCCGTGACGCCCGCGGCCGACTGGTATGGGGTGGGGACACTCCTCTACGTCGCGCTCACGGGCCAGCTCCCGTTTGACGGCTCGGCGAGCGACGTCCTCACGGCCAAGACCACGACCGATCCCGTTCCCCCCAAAAAGCTCGCCCCTGGAATCGCCGACGACATGAACGATCTCTGCATGGCGCTCCTTAGCCGAGATCCGGCACGTCGGGCTACTGGACGCGAGGTCCTGCGTCGCTTGACAGGTGACGCTCGCTCGCCGTCGAGCACTCTCCCGATCGACGTGTTCGTGGGCCGTCACAAGGAGCTCCAGGCCATCGGGAACGCCTTTGAACGGACCTTGGGAGGCCATCCAGTCACGCTTCTCGTCCGAGGGGAATCTGGAATCGGCAAGAGCGCGCTGGTCAGGCGGTTTCTTGGCGAGCTTTCGCAGAATCACCCCGAGGCCACCGTCCTCATGGGGCGTTGTTTCGAGCGCGAGACCGTTCCGTACAAGGCATTCGATGCGGTGGTCGACGCGCTGAGTCGAGTCCTCGCGAAGCTGGGCCCAGAACTGGCCCAGCCCCTTCTTCCCAGGCAGATTAGCCTCCTCTGCCAGGTCTTTCCGGTCCTGCGCCAGGGGGCTGCCGCCTGCGACACGGGCCCCGAGCCAGGGGCGGTGGACCCGCACCAGATTCGCGCGCGCCTGTTTTCCGGCCTCCGAGAATTCATGGGGCGACTCCTGCAAAAAGGGCCCCTCGTGATCCTCATCGACGACCTGCAGTGGGCAGACGCGGACTCGCTGGCGCTTCTCGCGAGCTTGCTCAGGCCACCCGATGCCCCGGCGCTCCTCCTCATGGCGACGGTCAGGACAGCCTCCAGCGGCCAGGTTGGGCTGCGCACGCCCGAGGAGCTCGCCGAGTGCCTGCCCGGAAAGGTGGAGGATCTCCATCTCGACAAGCTCGAAGGCGAAGAGGCGCGCCTCCTCGTCACCGAGCTTGCGGAACGCTCGAGCCTCGATGGGCCGGCCACGGTCGACGTGGAGACCATCGTCAAGGAGGCGAATGGTCATCCTCTCTTCATCGACGCCTTGCTTCGCTTTCGGCTGGCTCATGGGCAGGGCTCGGCACCCGTTCGCCTGGATGACGCTATCTGGCAACGGGTCGTGGAGCTGTCTCAGCGCGACCGAAAGGTCCTCGAGCTCGTGGCCATCGCGGGCACGCCGCTCGCGCAGGAGACAATCGCCCACGCCGCCGGTGCCGATCTCTCCGAGTACCTGCAGGCGGCCGCGACTCTCCGCCTTGCCAATCTCGCCAAGACGGGTGGCTTGCGCCGCTCCGACACGATCGAGCCCTTCCACGACCGGATCCGAGAGTCGGTCCTAAGTCGCCTGAGCGAAGACGCGCTTCGGGCAGGCCACCGCCGCCTGGCCACGGCGATGAACACGTCCTTTCAACCCGATCCGGCGAAGCTCGCCCACCACTGGCTCGCGGCGGGAGAGAAAGAGCGGGCGCGTCATTGGTCGGTCATCGCAGCCGATCACGCGGCAGAGGCCCTGGCGTTCGACCGCGCGGCGGAGCTCTACCAGAGGTCGATCGAGCTTGCGGGCGACGGTAAGGACGCGCGCCTGCTCAAGGTCAAGCTCGCCCAGGCCCTAGCGAACGCTGGCCTTGGCGCAGAGTCGGCCAGGGCGTTTCTCGATGCGGAGGCGGGCGCCGAACCACGCGAGGCCCTCGAGCTGCGAGGATTCGCGGCCGATCAGCTCCTGCGCAGCGGCAGGCTCGAGGAGGGCGCAAGCGTTCTCAAGTCCCTTCTCCCCGCCGTCGGCCTCGAATTTCCCAAGACGCCGACCCGTGCTCTCCTCTCCGTCGTTCAGAAAGAGCTAATCCTACGCGTGCGGGGGCTTGGGTTCCGCGAGCGCAAGATCGACGAAATCCCGCCCGGGAAGCTCCTCGTGGTGGACGCGCTCCGCGCCGCCACCGCCTTTAACCCCATCGACAACATCCGCGGTCGCCACTTCACCCTGATGATGCTCTTCAAGGCGTTCGCCGCGGGAGAACCCGTCCGAGTGGCACATGCGCTGTCCCACCTGGCCATGATGAAGTCTGGCGTTGGTGGACCGAGGGCCTTGTCACAAGCAGCCGGCATGATTGGGAGAGCGGAGGAAATCCTGGCTGGAAGAGAAGCCCCTGACATGAGGGCGCGGTTGGTCGCCGCCAAGGGGATCTCCGCTTACTTCGCCGGCAAGTGGGATGTCTCGCGGGCCTTGACCGAGGAGGCCATCGCCCTTTTCCAGGACAAGTGCACCGGGGTCGCGTTCGAGCTAGCGTCCGTGCGGCACTTCCACACCAACGTGCTCAGCTTGACCGGTGATCTCTTGCAGCTCGCACGAAGCTTTCGCGAGCGCGTGCGCGAAGCGATGGAGCGAGGAGATCGCTATGCCGCCACCTGTTTCCGTACTGGATACGGAAACATCCACTGGCTTGCCCAGGACGACCCGGAGGGCTTACGGGCGGACGTCGAGGATGCGACTCGAAGCTTTGCCCCCCAAGGGTTCCACCTGCAGCACTACTACGCCCTCGTCGGCATGGCCCAGTCGTACCTGTACCAAGGGGACGCTGCACGCGCGCTGGGCCTCATGGAAGAGCAGATGCCGGCCCTGCGGAAGGCGATGTTCCTCCACATACAGGGCATTCGGATCGCCTTGGCGGGACTGCGGGGACGGCTGAGCTTGGCCTTGGCGGCCAGGGCGAGGGGGCATGAGTCCACTGCCCTATTGGCCGCTGCCCGCGCCGACATCAAGAGGCTCCTCCGGGAGCGGCTGCCCTGGGCCACCGCGTTGGCACGGTTCCTGTCGGCTGGCGTGTCGCACCTGGCTGGGGATCGGCTTGGTGCGCTCGAGGCACTCGGCGAAGCCGTTGACCTCTTTGAAGGAGCCGGGATGCTCCTTCACGCAGCTTGTGCGCGCTGGCAAAAGGGGAGACTCCAAGGCGGAGATCAGGGGGACATGCTCGTCCAGGCGGCAAGCGGTTGGATGTTGGGGCAATCAGTGAGGAGACCCGAGCGCATGGTGTACCTATTGGCGCCGGGATTCGGGTAGAAAACCCTTACATTGAGATCGACCCCTTGCGGAATTCCGACCGCGAGAGGTGGACGTTCACGCACACGGGCTTGCCCTGGCTTGCGATTTCCTTGGCCTTGTCAATCACCTCGTCAATGCGATTGGAATCGTCGAGGAGCAATCCCTTGCCACCATACCCCTCTGCGACCAGGTGGTAGTCCCTGCGGCAGAGCACCGTGCCGACGTCGTCGCCCAGAACCTCGACCTGCTCGCGGGCGATCTGGGCCCACGAGGCGTCGTTGCCAATCACGGCGATGGGCGAAAGGCCGTGCCTGGCGAAGGTGTCAAACTCAGCGAGGCTATAGGCCGACGACCCGTCGCCAAAGAGGAGCCATACCTCGCGGCCGGGCCTTGCGGCCGCAGCACCGACGGCGAACCCGCCGCCCACGCCGAGCGTCCCGAATACCCCCGGATCGAGCCAGGACAAGGGAGCTCGTGGCCTGAGGATGTACGACGCGGTCGCCACGAAGTCGCCGCCGTCCACCACGAGCACCGCGTCGTCCGCCATTTTCTCCTCGAGCCGCAAGAAGAAGCGAAGCGGATTCACGAGGTCGCTCGGCACCTCGGCCTGGGCAGAGATCTCGGCGTCCCTTGCGTCCTCGCGGGCGGACAGCGTGGTCCGCCAGGCGTCGCGGTGCCCTGCCCCATCGCGTGCGCAGCTCGCAAGGGCCACCAAGAACTCCCCTGGATGTATCCTCACGGCCACATCGGGGCGGCGGTTCTTGCGCAGCTCGCGCACGCTCAAGTTCGCGGCCACCACCTTGGCCTTGCTGCTGATGCTCCGGCCATAACCAAGGCGGAAGTCGAACGGGAACCCGGCCACGATGACCAGGTCCGCCTCCTTGAGCGCTTTCTGCCGCTGGTGACGGAACTGCTGCCTGCTCGTCTTACCCAAGAGGCCGCGGGACATGCCGCCCAGGAAGGTGGGAATGCCAAGGCGGCGCACCGCAGAAGCGATCCGCTCGGGATCGACACAGTTGACGAGCGCCTGGCTTCCCATCACAAGGACGGGCCTTTCGGCGGCTTCGAGGAGCGATGCCACCTCGCGAACCTGCGCCGCGGTGTCGCGGCTGGGCGGTGGCAGCTCGGCCACGACTTCCGTGAGGCTCGGCACCCGCAGGCTTGGCCTGGGGATGGGGAACAGCTCTGGGATCCTCGGGGCATGGAACTGGCGATAGAGATGCCCCTCCAGGTACAGGCGCAAGGCGTTTCCCAGAATACCCTTGGCCGACTTGGCGCCGCTCTCCTTGAGATACCAATCCCGTACCAGCTCCTCGCGATAAAGCAGGTCGACGGGGACCTCGACGAAGACCGGGCCAGGAACTCCCGAGCGCGAGACTTCCATGGCTCTCTCCATCGTGGGGCCCAAGTCAGCGACCGTCTTGACGGTTGTGGCCCACTTGGTCAGCGGCCGCACGAGGGAAAGCTGATCGATATCTTGGAGGGAACCCCGACCCTTGAGGACAGTCGCCGTGGCGCCGCCCAGGAGCACGACGGGCGACTGGGCCATCTGGGCGTTCTTGAGCGCCGTCACCGAATTGGTGACGCCGGGGCCAGCGGTCACTGCAGCGACACCGGGAACCCCCGTCATCCTCGCCACCGCGTCGGCGGCGAACACGGCGCTCGCTTCGTCACGGACGTCGACGACGCGCACGCCGCGTGCCTTGGCCTCGACGAGGATGGGTGAAATGTGGCCGCCGCAGAGGGTGAATAGGAGCTTGACCCCGTGCCGGGCAAGGACTTCGCCAATAATCGCGCCGCCGTTCTCTTGGGACCCGCCGTTGTGTTGGGACATGGTGCGTTCGTACCGCAACCAGAGCCTCGACTCAAGCTGCGTGGGTTCTGGCCGAAACGACCGATTGCCCTAATGCCAAGCCCAATGGCCCCAATGCCCCCAATGCCCAAGACGGCGCCCAAATGGCCCCAAATGGCAAAGAAGCCGCGAAGGTGCTTTTTCTTGCTTTTTGGTTAACACGTATAGAAAATGCATGGCGCACGCTTGCGTGTTGCGTGCGCGGACTCACCATGAGAAGGGAGGCGGGGGCGAATGTCGCGTTTGAACGGGAGTAGCGCTCTACGAGTTTTGACTAGGTCATCAATTCTTCTCGGCACCCTCTTGATTGCCGTGGACTCGAGGGCACAAGAGGCAGGCACTCCAGAGGAACCCCCACAGGCGAGCCCCGAGGAGGGCGGCCAAGGTCAGGAAGGCGCACCTCAAGAAGCTACACCCGAGGAGTCGCCTCCTGCACAAAGCAGCACGCCGGCGCCAAGTACTCCCGGGCCCGCGTCGCCGGACTCAACACCTGTCGAAGTCATTCCCGTGACAGGCGTTACCGCAATCGAGGAGCTCTCACTCGAAGATCTATTAAACGTGACGGTGACCTCGGTCTCAAAGCGCGCGGAGAACCTCTTCGAGGCCCCTGCCATGGTTGGGGTCCTAACGGAAGACGACATCCGAGATCGGGGCTATACCAGCCTCGCGGAGGTCTTCGATGACCTGCCGGGCTTCGATATCACGCATGGTGACGGTATCGAGTTCGTCACCCTTCACCAGCGCGGATATCGCTCGAACAACACGGACAGGACCCTCCTCCTCATCGACGGCGTGGAAGAAAACGACATCTGGAAGGGGAGCATGTGGCTCTCCCGGCAGTACCCACTAGGCGACATCAAGCGAATCGAGGTCGTCTACGGCCCGGCGTCGACCATGTACGGCGCCAATGCGTTCGTGGGCGTCGTCAACGTCATTACCAAGGATCCCGAGGAGCTCATTAAGAAGGGTAAGAACGTTGGTGTCTCGGCCCGAGCGATCGCGGGCTCGTGGCAGACGTACGCCACCGAGGCCACCATCGCCGCCAAGAAGGATGACGTGTCGTTCTCCGTGACCGGAAGGTACTTCGTCTCAAACGAATACAACCGCGGGGGATTCGCCCAGTACCAGCACAACTGGAGCGAGGACCACTATTACAACCTATTCGTGGCCAAGCAGAAGGACTACAAGGCCAAGGTGGACAGCGGCAAGGAGGTCACTGCCGTCGAGCAGGCCTACGCCAACCTCACGGAGCAAGAACTACGTGACTACGCCAAGCGTGCAAAGGCCTACGACGACGCCGTGCTGGGCGACTTCGTGGTCAATGGGGCCAAGGTGGGCGAGTACACGGACAAGACCGAGGATTGGCTCATCCGCGGGAAGCTGAAGATCGGCGATTTCACCCTCGGCGCCCAGACATGGCGATACGACGAGGGCTTCCTGCCCTGGTACGTGTCGAAAGTGTACGCCGGCTCGGAAAATGGATCGGTATGGCCGATCGAGAACTCGTTCATCTATGCCAAGTACGATAAGAAGCTGAGCGACACGCTGCTCTTCTCGTCGTTCATGCAGTACAAGTCGCACGTGCTCGATGCCGAGGAGGCAAGGGACGTCACGTTCGCTGGCTATGCCAACGGACTCCGCGGTGCCGAGCTCATGATCGACACGGCCCTGGAGGAAGCGAAGCGACAATCAATCTGGGACACCACGTGGTCGTACGTGGTGTCCAAGCAATTGCGCGCGGAATTAAAGACCGTGTGGGACCCGTTCGAGAAGCTCAACCTGGTGACTTCGCTCGAGTACCGCAATGGCCTCGTGCAAGGAAACTATGTCGAAGGCCGCAAGGTTTTCCCCGACGAGACCGGGACACCGAAGTACGCGACCGGAGGAAGCCACCTCAACATCATTGACGTGGGCGGGGTGGCGCAGGGCACCTATTCGCCGCTTGATTACCTGCACCTGACTTATGGGGCGCGCATCGACTACAACCAAATCCGCTCGAGCGGTGGCTACGGAACGATCTTCAACCAGCGGGTCGCTGTCGTGGCGACGCCCGAAAAGAACGTCATCAAAGCCATCTTCTCCACTGCCTTCAAGGACGCAGACAACTGGACCAAATACGGCACCACCAAGCTGCGCCTCCTCTCCAACCCGATCCTCAAGCCCGAACGGGTAAACAACATTGAAATCAGCGCGGGTCGCGAGGTGGTAAAGAACCTGTTTGCCGAGCTCGCAGGTTTCCAGGCGTGGTATTCGGGGGCCGTGGGCACCGGCACCGCCACTTGTCCGGCCGATCTCACTTGCCCGGATGGACAGACCACCCAAAACCAAGCCATTGGCAAGCTCCGTATCTTCGGCGTGCAAGCCGGCGCGAAGTATAGAAGGCGGAATTACGGCGCCTACGCCAACTACTACTACGTGAACCCCAAGCGCGTGAACGACGACGACACGACGACGCGGATTGGCGACATCGCGAACCACCACGCCAACGCCGGCGTCAACGCGCGATTCATCGACAACCTCAACCTGAACCTGCGGCTCAACTACGTCGGCGACAAGCCCACCGGCAAGGAGA
>JACQUZ010000087.1 GCA_016210055.1 Deltaproteobacteria bacterium
GCATGCGCACGCTCAGGCAGGACGGCGGCTTCCAGGTGCTCGCCGGCATCACGACCATCGAAGAGGTCATGATGGTGACCGCGGAGGACATGGTGTAGATGCCGGTCTTTGCCTACAAGGGAGTGGACGGGCGGGGGCGCACGGTTTCGGGCGCCAAGGACGCCGACTCCCCCAAGGTGCTTCGCGCCCTGCTTAGGCGCGAGGGGATCCTCGTCACCGACGTGGCGGAGGCCCGCGCGGGCACCGCCGCCGTGGCGGGACAGGGGAAGGGGCTTCGGCGCGAGGTCCATTTCGGCAAGATGTTCGAGCGCATCAAGCGCACCGAGGTGGCCGCGTTTACGCGCCAGCTCTCGACGCTGCTCAAGGCAGGAATCCCCCTGGCCGAGGCCCTCGGCGCGCTGTTCGAGCAGATTGAAAACGACAAGCTCAAGACCACGGTTGGCGACGTGCGCATGCGGGTCAACGAGGGCTCCTCCCTGGCCGACTCGCTATCCCGCCACGGCACGGTGTTCGAGGACCTCTACGTCTCGATGGTCCGCGCCGGCGAGGCGGCGGGCAACCTGGACCAGGTGCTCTCGCGCCTGGCGGATTTCCTCGAGGCGCAGGCCAAGCTCAAGAACCGCGTCCTGTCGGCGCTCGCCTATCCGGCTGTGATGGTGGTGGTGAGCGTGGCGGTCATGTCGGTGCTCATGGTCGCGGTGGTGCCGCAAATCACCCAGCTCTTCGAGGACGCCGAGACTTCGCTGCCTTGGAACACGGAGATGCTCATTTGGGTATCGCACGTGATCGGCGCGTACTGGTACGCGTGGCTCGCGCTCCTCCCGCTGGCGATCTACGGCTTGATCAAGTGGACGAGGTCGGCCAAGGGGCGGCCCAGGTGGGACCGCATCAAGCTGCGTGCGGTCCTTTTCGGCCCGCTGGTGCGTCAGATTGCCGTGGGGCGATTCGCGCGCACCTTGGGGACAATGCTCTCGTCGGGCGTACCGCTGCTCAAGGCGCTCGATATCTCGAAGGACATCCTCGAGAACGTGGTGCTTGTGAAGGTGATCGAGGCCGCGCGCGAGCAGATCCAGCAGGGTGAGTCCATTGCCGTGGCGCTGCGCAAGTCGGGCGAGTTCCCGCCCGTCGTGACGCACATGATCGCGGTGGGCGAGCGCTCGGGACAGCTGGAGGAGATGCTCGGCAACGTCGCCACGGCCTACGAGGCTGAGGTGGAAATGAAGCTCGGTCGGCTCACTTCGCTCTTGGAGCCGCTGATTATCGTGGTCATGGGGGGAACGGTCGCGTTCATCGTGTTCTCGATCCTCATGCCCATCATGCAAATGAACACGCTTGTGCAGTGACAGAGATGGAGGCAAGAGTCATGGAGCGGCAAGAATCGACAATGGCCTCGCGCAACGCCGCGCGGGGCCAGGTAGGAATGACCCTCATCGAGATCATGATCGTCCTGGCGATCATCGCCCTGGTCATGGGCGTGCTCGTCGGCCCGAAGGTGCTCCAGAGCATGAAGGAGGCCAAGATCAAGACGGCGCGCATGATGGCCAAGGAGTACGTCGGCGCCTATGCCCAATGGTCGGCCAATTCCGAGGAGACCTGCCCGGCCGGCCTCGAGGACCTGAAGAAATACCGCAACAAGCAGGACGACAAGGATCCCTGGGGCACGAAGTTCGAGATGCGCTGTGGCGAGAGCGCCCCCGAGGACAATGATTTTGGCGTCGTGTCGGGGGGGCCCGATAAGAAGATCGGCAGCACTGACGACATCAAGAGCTGGGATTAGTCGAGGCGTCATTGCGGCAAGAGAGGCACATCGGTGAGCGAGGCATGACCCTCATCGAGATCATGGTCGTGCTCGCCATCATCGCCCTGCTCGGCTTTGCCGTCTCCATGGGCGTCGGCAAGGTGCGTAAGACCGAGCTCCGCTCGGCTGCAGGGCGATTGGCCACGGCGCTGCGCTCGGCATTCGACCGCGCGTCCACGACCGGTGCCCATCACCGCGTGGTGATCGACCTGGACGAGCAGGTCTTCCGCGTCGAGCGCTGTGAGGGGAAAGTGCGCCTCCGTCGCTCGATCAACGAAGAGAAGGAAGAGGAGCAGAATGAGCAGGCCGAGCTTGCGGCCCCTTCGCCCGAGGGGACCGTGGAGGCGGCGGTGGCCGCCGCGAGCCAGTCCCTCGGCCACGGCAGCTGCGCCTCGGTCAAGGGAGACATGGGAAAGCCACGACAGCTGCCCAAGAAGCGAAGCATCGGCGTGTCCAAGGTCTACGTCGCACACCTCGAAGAGCCAGCGGAGGAAGGGAAGGTGTCGGTCAACTTCTTCCCACTCGGTCATGCCGAGCGGGCCGTCATCGAGGTCGCAGACGACGACGACAACGTCTTCTCGCTCGTCGTGCATCCGCTTTCCGGCCGCGTGCAGATCGTGCCGGACAAGTGGCAACACCCCGAGGAGTTCGTGACCCACGACGCCGAGGGGAACGAGGTCAAGCCATGAGGTCCCGCGCCGAAAAGGGCTTCACCCTCGTCGAGGTGATGATTTCCCTGGGGATCCTCTTCGCCGCGCTCGTCGTGCTGATTGGCATTTCGAACGCCAACGTCAAGGCCTCCAACCGGGCCAAGTTCTTCACGGTCGCCACCTTCCTCGCCCGCGCCAAGATGTTCGACCTCGAGGAGGAGCTCGCCCACAAGGGGTTCCAGGAAATGGAGGAGACCATGGACGGCGACTTCTCCGAGGAGGGATTCCCCAAGTTCACGTGGAGCGCGCTCATCGAGAAAGTCCAGCTCCCCAGCGCTGGCGACATGCAAAA
Source organism: Deltaproteobacteria bacterium (assembly GCA_016210055.1). Taxonomy (GTDB): domain Bacteria; phylum Myxococcota_A; class Polyangia; order Haliangiales; family SHYZ01; genus JACQUZ01. The sequence continues at coordinate 2,801 of JACQUZ010000087.1, forward strand.
CGCCGTCAAGAGCGGAGGCGCGACCAAGGACGAGCCCGCCCCGAGCGACACGTCCAATCCGCTCTCCGGTCTCCTCGGAGGCCAAGACCCCAAGAGCGCCATGGGCGCCTCGGCGCTGCTCTCTCAGTTCGACATGCTCGCCGGCATCCTCGAGAACGCGATCCGCAAGGTGACCCTAACCCTCAAGTGGAAAGTCGGCCCCGACGAAGAAACCATGTCCGTCACCGCCTACTTCACCGATCCCAAAGCCATCGACCAGGCAGGCCTCATGAGCACCGGGGGAAAGGACGAGTGATGGGTGGTTCCAGGAAAAGCACCACCGCGCGCGGCTTCACCGTCATCGAAGTGCTCGTCGCCGTCGCCATCCTCTCCCTCATGCTCATCATCGGCTGGGGCACCACCAGCGAGACGATCAAGGCTCGCAAGCACTACGAAAAGATCCAAGACCGCTACCGCGAGGTCCGCGTCGCCATGAGCCGCCTCGCCCGCGACCTCTCCATGGCCTTCCTCTCCCAGAACGAGGATCGAAACCAGCTCGAGCCGCGCACATTCTTTGTCGGCGAAAGCTCGGGCGACGCCGACAGCGCCCGCTTCACCACGCTTTCGCACACTCCCCTCTTTGCAGACGCCAACGAGAGCGACCAGGCGGTCGTGAGCTACTACGTCGCCTCGTCGCGAGACGACCGATCGATTAGCCACCTCTACCGGCGGGAATCCCGCCGCCTCGCCAACGAGAAGCCCGACACCCTTCCTGGCGAAGCCGAGGTCATTTTTACCGGCGTCGTCAAGTTCAAGCTTTCATACTGGAACGCGCAGGACCGCGAGTGGGAGGACACCTGGAGCACCCAGTCCACCGGTGGCTCGCTCCCCAAGCCTCCTGATCGCGTCAAGATAAGCCTCACGTTCCTCGACGAGCGAGGGAAGGAAGTCACCTTCATCACCGAGACCCGCGTCTACATGCAGGAGCTCTTGAGTTTCCATGTGGGGTAGGAGGAAGAAAGACAGGTGTTTCACTCAGCGCGGCGTCGCCCTCGTGGCGGTGTCCGCCATCATCGCCATTGGCGCGGCCGTGACGGCCGATTTCTCCTATCACACCAATGTTGATTTCACCGCCGCCGCCAATGCCCGCGACGACATGCGCGCCCATTTCTTGGCCGTCTCGGGCGCGAACCTCTCGAAGCTCGTCATTAAGGTCCAAAAAGACATGCTGGACAAGTACCGCGGCCAGATCGGCGACGTGCAGCTCGCCGATTACCTGCCCATGTTCATTGGCGCATTTGGCGGCGGCAAGGACGAGGTTGAGTCCCTCGCCGGGCTCATTGGCGTCGACTCGTCGCTGGCCTCGGGGATCAAGGGCCTCGGCCTCAAGGAAGGGGAGTTCGACGTCAAGGTCACCACCGACGACGGCAAGATAAACGTCAATTGCGCTAATGGCTCCGCGGCCACGCAGAGGCAGCTCGAGCTCATGCTCACCGCGCTCGTCCTCCCCTCGGCATACGACCGGATCTTTGAAGAGCGTGACGGCGACGGGCAATTCACTGACCGCGCCACGTTCGTGCGCGCCATCATCGACTACATCGATCGCGATCAGGCCGGATACGGCACCAACGGTGGACCCGAGGACTACGGCTACGAGAGCCGCAAGGAGCCCTATCGCGCCAAGGACAACTACATCGACTCGATCGACGAGCTCCAGCTCGTCCGTGGCATGGACGACAAGCGCTGGGCCCTGTTCTCTCAAGCGTTCACCATCTACGGCGGCTGCAAGGTGAACATTGGCGCGGTAAGTGACTTAAACGTGATCGCGGCCGTCCTTTACCAAGCCGCCAAGGATCCGAACGATCCCGTCTTGAACGATCCAGTCAAGCTCCTCGCCCTGACCTCCCGCGTGTCCCAGGCGAGGGCGCTCGGTATCCTTTTCGACGACCTGGATGGCTTTGCCAAGTTCGTTCAGAATCCCGACGCCGAGCTCGGCGAGCTCGCCAAGGCAACGGGCGCCAACTACACGCCCGTGCAAGGCGTGGAGCTCGATCAGGCCAAGCTCCGCCAGGTGGCTCGTTATGGAGGCCGGCGGACATACCGAGTCGAAACCACGTCGCGCATGGGCCGAGTGGAAAAGAAGATCACCGCAGTGTGGGACACCGAAACCGTAAATCAGAACGCCCGCGACCCGGCCTACGTCCGGGGAGCGTGGGTGTACTGGCGGGAAGAATAGTCATGGCTCACAAGATCCTCGGCGTCGAGCTAGGCGCCTACAGCATCAAGGTCGTGGTGGTGACCGCGGGAATCCGCTCGAGTGCCGTCACGGATTTCTTCGAGGTTCCGGTCCCTCCTGGCGAGGAGCCCGCGGACGAGCGCGCCGCCCGCGCCCTCGCGCAGCTCATCAAGGAGCAAGGGCTCGAGCACGACATCCCGCACGCCGCCCTTCCAGGCGACACCATCTCTTTGCGAGTACTCGACTTTGGGTTCACCGGGCTCAGGCGTGCCGACTTGGGAAAGGCCGTGGGGGCCGAGCTCGAAGGCCAGCTCCCTCATGATCTCGACGAGCTGGTCTACGACTTCGACACGCTCCCCCAAGTCCAGCAAGCGGCCGCGCTCCCCGAGGCTGATCCGGTCTTTGTGGCCGCACAGGGGGGTGTCCAGGGCAATGGACGAACGCCCGACCCCCCGATGGTGGCGCCCGACGGCACTCGCATCTTGGCGGCTGCGAGCACCAAGGAGCGCGTGGCACGGCTGCTCGCCACTTTTGGGCAAGACGGCCTGGAGCCGAGGAGCGTCCTGGCCGCGCCCACCGTGTACGCCCGAGTCGCCGAGAAGATCGCAGCCACGGGTGGCCCAGAGGCGCGCGGCGATGCGGTGCTCTTCGTCGACATCGGGCATGCTCGGACGAACCTGTGCGTGGTGAAAAACGGTCGCACCCTGTTTGCCCGGACGCTGTCGCAAGGAGGTCGCCAGCTTACCTCGGCCATTGCACGCGAGTGGAATCTCCCATTCGAGGAGGCCGAGCGGGCGAAGCATGCCGACGGATTCGTGGCTTCGACGCGCGAGGCAGCACCCTCCGAGGCGTGGGCGCGGATCTCGGACGTCGTGCGGCGCGAGCTCGCACCCCTCGCACGCGACATCCGCCAGACCCTCTCCGCTTGTCAGGCAAAAATAGGCGTGTTGCCCGTGCGCGCCGTGGCATGCGGTGGTGGCTCGCGCCTGCGCGGCCTACCAGGGTACTTGGCCGACGAGCTCAAGCTCCCGGTGGGCGTGGTCACCGCCGATGATGCCCCCAGGTTGATTGGCCAAGCAGCGACGCGAGGGCTCCTGCCGGATAGTGCCCTTCTCGCCCATGGGGTCGCTCTCGAGGGGGCGTCCGGACGACCGGCTTATGACCTTCGCAAGGGGGAGCTCGCGTTCAAGGTCGACTTCTCCTTCCTTAGGGCCAAGGCCGGAACCCTGGCTGCCTGCGCCCTGGTCGTCCTCGCCTTCATCGCCGGCAACTCGTACGCGGCCCTGTACAAGCTGCGCAAGGAGGAGGCGCTCCTCGACGAGCGGCTGAAGACCGCGACCACTCAGCTTTTTGACAGGCCCATCTCGGCCATCGAGGTCAAGGAGAAGCTCGCGCCCAAGAAGGAGCAGTCGCCGTTGCCCAAGATGACTGCCTTCGACCAGCTCGTCGAGATCTCCAAGCACCTGCCCCCCAAGGACAAGATCAAGCTCGATGTCTCCGAGTTGGACATCCGGCCGCAGAAGATCACCGTGAAGGCGACCACCGACTCGGCGGCGGCCATCGACGAGCTCGAGAAGAAATTGAAAGAGATCGACTGCTTCACGGACATGACACGCGGCCGGGTGCAGGCTGGTGCGGCCGAGGAGAAGCAGTTCACCTTAACCATCGCCACCAAGTGCATGTAGGTCGACCATGGCCCTCTTTGACGTCATTCAGAACCGTTGGGAGCTCCTGGGCGAGCGCGAGCGGCGGCTTTTCTCGCTCCTGGGCGTGACCTTCGTGCTGTTCGTGCTCCTGGTCCTCGGCTACTTCATCAACGATGGCTTGTCGTCCATCGAGGAGAAGAACCAGCTCACGCGGGAGGCCCTCCGCGACATCGAGGAGAAGCGCGAGGAGTACCTCGAGGCCAAGCGAAACCCCACGGATGTGACGCGGCAAATCACATCCGAAGCCCCATCGATGGCCAGCTACCTCGAGCAGATCGCCAACGAGGTGGGCGTCCAGATCCCGGAGTCCAACGAGCGCCAGGCGACCACCAAGGGGAAGTTCAGCGAGCGCACCATTGATGTCAAGCTACGCGGGGTGACCGTGGAGCAGCTCGCGCAGTTCCTGCAGAGGATTGAGACCCACTCCCAAATCATCGTCACCCAGCGCTTGTTCGTGAAGACCCATTTCAGCCAAAAAGAGAAGCTCGACGTGGAGCTCACCGTCGCGACCTACGAGCGCGCCAAGGAGCAGCACAAGGGTCCCAAGCCGAGCGAAGATAAGTCCGACGACGACGAAGAGAGGGGCGGATGATCACGCTCTCGGAGAAACAGCGGCGCTGGACAAAGCGGCTGGGCTATCCCTTGCTCGGGCTCGGGACGTTCTTGCTCGCCATCCATTACACCTTCCCCTATCACCGGCTCGAAGACCGGATTACCGCCATCCTGGGCGAGAGCTACGACGTGTCGGGCCTCAGCGTGCGTGCGGGGTTGATTCCGGGCCACGTGGTGCTCGAGGGGCTCACGCTCAAGAACCGTCCAGAGCGTGAGGGGGAAAAGCCAGTCGAAATCACCATCGACAAGGTCGACGTGGGCATCGGATTTCTCGCCCTGGCGATGGGCGAGATCGACGTCGACCTGGAGGTCGATGTCGGCGACGGGACCATCAGCGGCAAGGTGCAGCAGGCGGCGTCCTCGGTGAGCGTCGACTTCGAGACCGATGAGCTCCCACTTCGTGCCCTTCCAGGGATCAAGAGCGCCGTTGGCGGGGTTCCTCTCGAGGGAGGGCTCAATGCTCGCTTCCAGATCAAGCTCCCGAAGGGCAAGTGGAAGGAGGCTGAGGGCTCTATCTCCATATCGTGTGAGGACTGCACCATCGGCGACGGCACGACCAAGGTGCGCCCCATGGCACCGGGGCAGACCAACGCCTTTAGCAATGAGGGGTTCACCCTGCCCAAGCTGAAGCTTGGCAAGATCGGCGGCAAGGTGGCCATCACCAAGGGGGTCGCCAAGTTCGAGAAATTCGAGGCCATGTCACCCGACGGTGAGCTGTACCTCGAGGGCGAAATTCGCTTCGAGGATCCCTTTGGCCAGACGCAGGTCATCGCGTACATGCGGTTCAAGTCCTCGGATGAGCTGCGCAAGCGCGAGGCGCGCATGGCCGACATGGAGACCATGATGGCCGGTGGCGCGCGGAGGCCCGACGGGTTCATCGGCATTCGCATCAAGGGGCCAATTGGGCAGCTCCAGTACGTGGCCACCAAGCTCAATCCCCTTGCGTCAGGCAAGGACAAGGATCGGGTGAGCGGCAAGCTGGGCGGCGGTGGGCTGGGAAGGCCGGGAATCCCGGGAATGCCCGACCTCGGCTCTCCGCCAGGGGCTCCCGACACCGCGCCCGAGCCGTTCAGGCCAGCCACCTCCCATGTTCCGCCACCCGATGTGGCCTTGCCAGCTTCGGAGCGAGACGTTCCTCCTCCGCAACTCCTGCCAGAGGATCGTCGTCCGCCCGTCGCTACCGAGGAGATTCCCCCTGTACCGCCGCCACAAGTCCATCCGCCTTCGGACCTACCGCCATCGGTTCCGGTCCCAGAGCCACCGCCCATGCCGAATCCGTCGGAGCCACCGTCAGCGCCGCCGACGGAGTAGGCGCCTTTTTACCCATCTCCCCCTTTCCTCCCCACCAGCCCATACCGACGGGCCAGATCATTGAACGTCGACTTGGGGATCCTGAGCGCCGCGGCCGCCTTGCGCTGGGATCCATGGGTCGATAGCGCGCGTTCGATGAGCTCGCGGCTCATCTCATCGAACGTGAGCGCGCGCGGGTCTAAGTGGAGTTGCTTCGCAAGGTAGCCGGGCCCGTCTTCTTTGAGCACGATCGTCGGGCGCTTTCGCCCTTGCTCTGACCACGTGGGAAGCATGTCCGGGGCACGCAGGTCACCGTCTCCGAGGATGACGGCGCGCCTCACCGCATTTCGGAGCTCGCGGATGTTTCCAGGCCAGGAGTAAGTTGAAATGAGGGACATGGTTTCAGGGGACACGTGCCTTGGACCGTGGGTAGGTTCCATTTCTTCGAGGAACTTGGCCACGAGGAGCGGAAGATCGCCGGTGCGTTCTCGAAGCGGGGGCAATGAAATTCCCACGGTCGCAAGGCGATGGTAGAGGTCCTCTCGGAACCCGGGATGGTCAGGACCACCGCCCCATGAGTAACTGGTGCTCCCTGATTTCCAGCGCTCCACGCCGCCAAGGAGGTTGCGGTGGGTGGCGGCGACCACGCGGACGTCCACGGTTCGTTCGACGCTGCTTCCGACGGGTTTCACCCGGCCGGTCTCGAGCACGCGGAGCAGGCTCGGCTGCTGGTGGAGAGCAAGCTCTCCCACCTCGTCGAGAAAGAGCGTGCCGCCGTGGGCTTGCTCGAATACTCCCAGTCGTCGCTCGGCTGCGCCAGTGAACGCGCCTTTCTCGTGACCGAAGAGCTCGCTCTCCACGAGCTCGCGGGGGATAGCCCCGCAGTTGACCGGCACGAACGGACCCTGTGCCCGGTGCGAGCGGTCGTGGATGAGCCGCGCCACGAGCTCCTTACCACTCCCCGACTCGCCCAAGATCAACACGTTCGCCGACGAAGACGCGGCGCGCTTGGCGAGCGAGATGGCTGCAAGGAGCTGGGGGTCCTCGCCAATGATCAGCGGCTCGCCGGGCGTCCCGTTCCCGGTCTCCCGGTCCTCGCGGGCGAGCACCGTGATCTCGGTGGCGCCAAGGAGAATGCGCGCTCCGGGTTCCACGTCCGACTCGTAGACTCGGGTGCCGTTGATCCAGGTCCCGTTGCGGCTGCGCCGGTCGCACAGGACGAGCACGCCCTGGCGGCGCTCGAGCGCACAGTGGAACGCCGACACGTAGCGATCATCGAGGACCACCTGATTCCGTGGATCGGTGCCGATTTCCAGCGCGCTTTGGTGTCCAGGAAAGGGAATGTCCTTCCCCGTGCGCAGGACCCTGACCAAGAGCGGGAGCCCGCTCCCTCGCCCAGACGGCTTGCGCCGCGGCAGGGGCACTGTCTCCCGCTTGCTCGATGCTTCGCCCATTCGTGGCCTCCGGAGGATCAATCGGCAAAGCATGGGTGAAAGTTGCGTGGGGCGGGCGACTTTTTCTTACTTTTTTTCGCGGGCGCCACTCCCGGTACAACAGGCGCCCCTACGGCCCCATGCCAACCCAGCTCGCGCCGTCCGGGCCGATCTCTTTCTTCCAAATTGGCGCCCGTTCTTTCAGGCGATCGATCATGGCCTGGCAAGCCGTGAACGCTTCCTTTCTATGGGGTGCTGCGCAGGCAATGACTACGGCCACATCCCCGACGACGAGCTTGCCGACGCGATGTTCCACCGCGATGCGCACGCCCGGGACCTCGCATTCGATTTCATCGCAGAGATCCCGGAACACCTTCTCGGCCATTTCGGAATAGGCCTCATATTCCAGGCGCTCGACCTTGCAGCCGTGCGATTCGTCGCGAACCAAGCCTGTGAACGTCACGACTCCGCCCATGCCCGGGCTGCTAACCGCTGCCAAGGTGGCGTCGATCGACGGGGCGCGGTCATCCACGATGCGGGCCAGGCGGGGGCGATCATGCCCGCCGGCGACCGGGGGAATCAACGCCAGCTCGTCGCCGTCATGGAGCGGCTCGGAATTGCTCGCCCATTCCTGGTTCACGGCGGCACGGAGGCATGGCCTGAGCGCCGCGATGGCGTCATGGCGGGCGGAGAGCGCGTCGAGTGCCGTGCTCACGTTGGCGCCTTGCGGCAGTTCGATCGTCTCTTCCTCTTTCTTGAGCCGCTCGCGGGCGACCGCGAAATAGCGAACGTGGATCTGCATGGCCCACTGGATTAGCCTACGGGACCGATGGGGTCCAGCACGAAGCGACTGGTCTCGAGGGCGTACGCACGGATCTACGACGTGGTAGCGCGGATTCCCCGTGGGCGCGTCATGACGTACGGCCAGGTCGCGGTGCTTGCGGGCCTCCCCCGAGCCGCGCGCGTGGTGGGCTACGCCTTGCGCGCCGGCCTATCAAAACGGCCACTCCCTTGGCAGCGGGTCATGGGGCAGAAACGCAAGGGGGCCGCGTGCATCACGATAAGGGATCCGATTGGCGCGGCGCTGCAAAGGCGGCTCTTGGAAAAGGAAGGGATCGTTTTTTCCCAGGCAGGAATGGTGGATCTGGGGACGTTTGGAGCCTTTCCAGGAGAATTGCCGAAGGCGCGACAGAGCAGGCAGTAGTGAGAATGAGCATCGCGAGAAGAAAGCAGAATCGAGAGAGCAGAATCGAGTTGTTTCGAGCATGCCCCCGGACTAGCCTGCCCAAGACTTGCATTCGCCCCGACTAAGCCCCTGTCTCACGCCGAACGGCCATCTCGTGCTCGCCCCTCTCGACGATGCGTCGGAGCCGGACGGGGCGCGTGCACGGCGTCTCGAACAGGCCTTCGCGCGAGGTGCGGGCCACGGGCTCCTGGTTCTCGGAGCGTCAGAGGTCGGAAATGTTCTTCCGCCCGCCCTCGCCTACTTCCGGGAGCTCGGGGCACGCTTTGTCACCGCCCTGTGCACGAGGCCGGACGTCGCCGAGCAGCGAGCCGAGGCCCTACCGCCGGCTCCTCCGTCGGACGACGAGCTCCTTGGGCTCGTCTCCGCAGCTCCCATGATGCCTGGCGCAGAGTACCTCACGGCCGATGTGCTCCGTGCCCTTTGGGACGAGATCGGTCGGGCCTTCCAAGCGGAGCTTGCCGAGGTCGGAGCCACGGTCCAGGAGTTTCTCAGGGGCCTAAACCCGGCCTGGAACATCGTCGGGAGGGTGCACTTCAACCTGGCGGAGAATCGCCGGGACGAGCAGGCTCCTTTCGCTTTTCTTGCGACCTACACGAGCCGGCTCTCGGCGCACGGCAAGGCCCAGCATCAACCCCTGGGAGAAGCCCTGCGCGAGTACGCTGGCGCGGCGAACAAAGATCGGCTCCTGTCGCTACTCCTGCCCGTCAAGCGGGCGGCCGAGCGATGTCGCTGGCTCAAGGAGATGGTCGACGCCGGCGAGATCTTCCATCCGCTGCGCTGGTCTCCCAATGAGGCCTTTCGCTTTCTCGGCGACGTCCACGAGCTGGAGCACGCCGGTGTCGTGGTCCGCATGCCCGCGACCTGGCGAGCGGGCCGTCCGCCGAGGCCGCAGGTCACCGCGACGGTCGGCGGCAAGGCACCCTCCGTGCTCGGAACGGACGCGCTGCTCGACTTCCGCATGGACGTCACGCTCGACGGCGCCCCGTTGTCTCCTGGGGAGCTGAATGCGCTCCTCGCCAGCTCGAATGGGCTCGCACTCCTCCGAGGACAGTGGGTGGAAATCGACCGCGAGCGCCTCGATCGGACGATGCATAGGTTCCGCGAGGTCGAGCGCTTGGCCGCAGATCGCGGGCTCAGTTTCGGGGAAGCGATGCGCATGCTCTCTGGCGCGGGCATCGCGGGGGGCGGGCCGAACGAGGCCGGCGCGGCGGAGGGCGCTGATTCTGACTGGTCCCGAGTCACCGCAGGGCCTTGGCTCGCAGAGGCGCTCAAGGGCCTGCGTGCGCCCGACGGGCTCGCGAAGGTCGATCCCGGGCGCGGGCTCCGCGGGACACTGCGGCCGTATCAAGAGATCGGCGTTCGGTGGCTGCATTTCTTGTCGTGCCTCGGTCTCGGTGCGTGCCTCGCCGACGACATGGGCCTCGGCAAGACCATCCAGGTGCTCTCGCTGCTCCTCGCCTTGCGCGAAGGGGGCACGAGGAACCTGCCTAACCTGCTCGTGGCTCCGGCGTCCCTTCTTGCCAACTGGTCCTCGGAGATCGAGCGGTTCGCGCCGAGCCTCAAGGCCATGGTTGCCCACCCATCGGTGATGCCGGCCGAGGAGGTGCGGTCGATCGGGCGTGACAGGCTCGCCGCGGCGGACCTCGTGATCACGAGCTACGGCTCCCTCTTGCGGATCCCGTGGCTCGAGACCACCTCGTGGCAGCTCGTGATCCTCGACGAGGCCCAGGCCATCAAGAATCCGGACGCCAAGCAGACGCGCGCCATCAAGAAGCTCTCGGCCCGCTCGAGAATCGCGCTCACCGGCACGCCGATTGAGAACCGCCTGGGTGACCTGTGGTCGATCTTCGATTTCATCAACCCTGGGCTTCTGGGATCAGCCAAGGAATTCGCAAGCTATGCCAAGCGTCTCGCCTCAAGTCCCGGGACCTCCTACGGCCCGCTGCGCGACCTCGTGCGCCCGTACATCCTCAGGCGGCTCAAGACCGACAAGTCGGTCATCTCCGACTTGCCGGACAAGACCGAGGTCAAGGCCTTCTGTCAGCTCAGCCACAAGCAGGCCGCGCTCTATCAGCAGGCGGTCAAGGAGCTCGCGACCGAGCTCGAGCGCACCGATGGTGAGGGGATTCGCCGCAGGGGCGTGGTGCTCGCCTTCCTCATGCGCCTAAAGCAGATCTGCAACCACCCCTCGCAGTGGCTCGGCGACGGCGCCTGGGCTGAGGACGACAGCGGAAAGTGGGCGCGCCTGCGCGAAATCGCCGAGGTGATTTCGGCCAAGCAGGAGAAGGCGCTCGTCTTCACGCAGTTCCGGGAAGTGACAGCGCCGCTCGCCGCGTTTCTTGGCGGGGTGTTCGGCCGGCCTGGGCTCGTGCTACACGGCGAGACCGAGGTGAAGAAGCGCAAGGATCTGGTACGGCGCTTCCAGGAGGACGAGGCGGTTCCTTTCTTCGTCCTCTCGCTCAAGGCGGGCGGCTCGGGGCTCAACCTCACCGCCGCCTCGCACGTGGTGCACTTCGATCGTTGGTGGAATCCGGCGGTCGAGGACCAGGCCACGGACCGGGCCTTTCGCATCGGGCAGAAGAAGAACGTGCTCGTGCACAAGTTCGTCTGCAAGGGGACCGTCGAGGAGAAGATCGACGATCTCATCGAGTCGAAGAAGCAGCTCTCGAAGGAGCTCTTGGAAGGCGGCGCCGAGCTCAACTTGACCGAGCTCAAGGACGAGGAGCTCCTCAAGCTCGTCGCCCTGGATCTCGGGGCGGCCACAAAGGAGTGATCATGTTCTACGAATGGAGACCGTACGTCCCTGTGGCAGAGCGCCGGCGCAAGGCCGAGCGCGAGATGGCCAAGCTCAGGAAGAAGGGGCACCCGGTGTCACCGGTCGTGCTCGACGGGCGGGCGATCGCGCGGACCTTCTGGGGCAAGGCGTGGTGCGAGAACCTCGAGCGCTACAGCGACTTCTCGAACCGCTTGCCCCGCGGGCGGACCTACGTGCGCAACGGCTCGGTCGTCGATCTCCAGGTCACGCCCGGCGATATCACGGCCCTCGTCAGCGGCACCATGATCTACAAGGTGGCGGTCAAGGTGGTAGCCGTACCCAAGGACCGGTGGGCGTCGATCTGCAGCGAGTGCGCGGGCAGCATCGACTCCCTCGTGGAGCTCCTCGCGGGTCGCTTTTCCAAGGGGGTCATGGAGCGCATTTGTCGGCAGCAGACGGGGCTCTTCCCGTCCCCGGCCGAGATTGAGTTCTCGTGCAGTTGCCCGGACTGGGCCTCGATGTGCAAGCACGTCGCGGC
>JACQUZ010000092.1 GCA_016210055.1 Deltaproteobacteria bacterium
CTGCCGTTCATCAGCTATGGTGGCACCTCCTTGGTCATGTCGATGCTCTTCGTCGGGATCCTGCTCAACATCGGCACCCGCTCGCCGGCACCTCCAGTCAAGTCGAAAAGCCGCCTGAGGAACGCGGCGCCGAGAAATAGGAGGCGTGCCCTTTCCAGGGTGCACGTCATCGTGAAGGGGGAAAACCCGTGAAGACCATCTCGGTCGAAGGCGGTCGCTTTGCCTTCCTCGAGGAGGGGCCCATGGACGGCCCGGTCGCGCTGTGCCTGCACGGCTTCCCCGACCACGCCCTCACTTTTGAGCCCCTGCTCTCTCTACTTGGGTTGCACGGGTTCCGGGCAATTGCCCCGTGGATGCGCGGATACGCTCCCTCGGTGCTAGAGGGACCTTTTGACACGGATCGCTTGGCCGCGGACGTCATCGAGCTGGCGAACGCGTTCTCACCGAAGCGCCAAGTAGCTCTGGTCGGACACGATTGGGGGGCGGTGGCGGCCGTCATCGCCGCCGCCAAGGCACCGGAGCGGTTCGGCGCCTTGGTGACCATGGCCGTGCCGCACCCGCTCGCCTTGGCCCACAACATCACGAAGGAACGCTCGCAGCTTCGCCGGAGCTGGTACATGATGTTCTTTCAGCTCCCCTTCGCGGAACGGATCGTCGCGCGCAACGACTTCGCGCTGATTGACAAGCTTTGGGTCGATTGGTCGCCGAGCTACCGAGCCTCCTACTCGTACATGCACGCGCTCAAGCAATGCCTCGAAAAGAGCATGCCTTGCCCGATCGAGTACTACCGCGCGATCGCACGCCCGCCCGCCTTGGCGATGCGCCGATTCCTTGCGGCTGAGAAGCTCAGCTTGGTGCGGGTGCCAACCCTTCACCTCCACGGGGAGGAGGATGGGTGCGTGGGTCCACGCCTGGGGCAGGGGCAAGAACGGTTCTTCATGGCCAAGTTCCAGAGCGAGGTCATCTCGGGCGTCGGGCACTTCCTGCACCTCGAGCGACCGGACTGGGTCGGCAGGCGAGTCCTTAGCTGGATTGGATGACCCACCGAAACGCACCCACAGCAAGGGCCGCCCACCCGACGAGAAAGCTCACGCCTCCAAAAGGCGTGATCGCCCCAAGGCCCCGCACGCCGGTCAGAACGAGGGCATAGAGGCTCCCTGAAAACAGCACAATGCCCACCAGCATGGCCCAGCCCGCAAGCGCGGCTGCAGGCACGCGCGCGGTCACCGCCCATGCTACGACCATCAACCCAAGGGCATGGTACATCTGGTAGCGCGCGCCCACCTCGAAGACCTGGAGCAGCTCCGCCGAAACGCTCTGCCTGAGCCCGTGGGCGCCGAACGCACCTGCGGCCACCGACACCAGCGCATTCAGCGCCCCAAGGAGTAAGAACGTGCGGGCCATGTCACATTGCCGCGAAGAACGCTGCCTCTGCCTCGGCTGGGAGTTTCTGTCCCGAAATGCGTGCCCGTTGCACGAGCTCCCAGTAGTAGCGGTACGTCGCGCGATCGTGGAGCTCACCCTCGTGCTGGATCGGGCCCCAGCTGGCCTTCTGCGCGGCCAAGAGGATGTTGCAGCCGACCTCCACCTCGCTGAAGTTCGGCGCCATGGCCTCGACGATCGGCTGGATCTGCGCCGGGTAGATCGACCACATGCGCAAGAAGCCAAGCTCGTCCCGAGCTCGCTTGGCGTCGGCGTAGGTCTGGTAGATGTTTTTGAGGTCGAGGGTCACGTTGTGCGCCGGAATCACGCCACGTGAAAGAGCAGCGGCCACCATTTCCGCCTTGGCGCGACGAACGAGCGCGTGCTCGAACTGCCCTGGCGAACGCATGGCAGACGACGGAATGGCCCCGTGGTGGCCAGAGACGAAGTCCATGAGCCCAAAGTCGAGCACCTGAAGCCAGGGCAAGGCGGCAATCTGGTGCACGTCTCGGAGCGCCCCATGGGTCTCGATGAGCACGTGGATCGGGATCTCCCGCTTGAGCCCGGCTCGGCGTGCGGCCCCCTGGACGTGCTCAATCATCTCGCCTACCTGCCTGACGCTCGTCGGCTTGGGAATGGTCACGTACCTCACCACGTCGCCGGCGCCACCGACGACGATGTCCACGTCGTGCTTCCAGGCAGGGTGGGTGTAGTCGTGGACGCGCACGCCCGACTGCTTGCGCTTGTTGGCCTCGCTCCGCAGGGAACGCACGACCATCTCGGCGTGCTCCCGCTCGCGGCCCGCCGGGGCGCCGTCCTCGCAGTCCATGGTGATGTCGAAGGTCCCGCCCATCTTGTCCTGGAGCTCTAGGGCCTTGCCGATGAGCTTTTCGCTGCCGGCAAAGTGCTCGCAGGATGGGATGACGGGGAAGGGCGTCTCCCCTTCGAACAGGGCTCTCTGTGGATGAACCGGGTCTGCCATGGAACTTGGCTAACGTTATGGCCGGCTAGTTTCAAGGGGAAAACGCTAGTGGTCTTCGGCCGGGCGCGAAAAAAGATAGGCCGTCGCTGTCTTCATCATGAGGGTGAACAGCAAGGCGCCAAGACCAAACACTCCCATCGCCACGCGGACCTCGAGCCCGCTCGGCGCGTACTGGTAGATTTCGCCCAGCCCCGAAGGCACGAACCCGGGTATCACGAGGGCCACGCCCTTTTCCACGTACACTCCCACGTAGATCAGCACGGCCCCAATATTTAGAGTGATCAGGTTCTTGCGGGTCCAGGGAATGAGGAACAGCAAGAACGCCAGGGCGCTGCATGCCAGGGCGAGCCAGGCATAAACCGCAATAGGTGAGCCACCCTCGATGGAGCCAAACAGGTACTGGTGGTGGATGATGTGGTGTGTCGGCGAGTAGTACTCGCGGAACACCTCGGCGCCGAACAAGAACAAGTTGATGAACATGGCGTAGGCCATGAGCTCCGCGATCTTGAACAGGGCCTCGTCGGTCACCTTGAGATGGCTGACCTTCCTGAGAATCTGCAAGAGGACGAGGATGATGGCGGGACCCGAGCAAAACGCCGACGTCAGGAAGCGTGGCGCCAGGATGGCGGCATTCCAGTAGCTCCGCGACGGCAGCCCAGCGAACAGGAACGCGGTGACGGTGTGGATCGCGACGGCCGCCGGAATGGAAGCGATGATGAGGGGCCTGGCAAAGCGCACGTTATACGACCGGCCCTGAAAAGCGCGAAAGAGGATATGCGTGGAAATGACCAAGTTGAGGGTCAAGTACGCAGAGAGCACCATGACGTCCCACGCCAAGAGCGAGCGCGGGAAGTTTGGCCGCCCGATGCCTGGCATGAGGTGCCACGCGCGCAGGGGATTGCCAATGTCCACGGTCACGAAGGCCATGCACATGATGATCGCCGCGATAGCCAGGAGTTCCCCAATCAGCGCTATCTCCTTGATCGGCTTCCAGTTGTAGACATAGGCGGGAATGACCAGCACCACCGCCGCCGCGGCCACGCCGACCAGGAATGTGAAGTTGCCAATGTAGAACCCCCAAGAGACCGGGTCGCGCATGTTCGTCGCGCCCAGCCCGACCTGGAGCTGCTGGGCATAGGCGTGAGCGCCAACGCCGATGAGCGCGACGCACACGAGCAGCCACGCAAAGTACAGGCGTGGACCCTTGCTACAGGCCACGATGCTTCCCACGACGAACTTCACGAATGTCCACATGGGCGACTACTCTCCATAGAAGTAGAAGAACTTCGGCTTGGTATCGAGCTCTTCCTTGAAGACAAACACCCGCTTGGTTTCCAAGACCTTCCGGATCTCGCCGTCGGGATCGAGGAGGTTGCCAAACTTGCGTGCGCCCACGGGGCACACCTCGAGGCAAGCGGGGTAGCGGCCGTTGCGCACCCGATGGAGGCACCAGTGGCATTTCTCCACGACGCCCTTGCGACGAGGACGATTGCCGAGGATGTGGGTATTGGGGTTGAGCTGGTCCTTGGGAATCGAAGGCTCAGCCCAGTTGAAGCGGCGCGCGTCGTAGGGACACGCCGCCATGCAGTAGCGACAACCAATGCACCACTCGTAATCGATCGTGACCACGCCGTCGGGTTCCTTCCACGTGGCCCCGACGGGGCAGACCTTTTCGCAAGGTGAGTGATCGCACTGCTGGCAGGCCGCTGGGAAATAGAAGTGCCCGGGACGCGGCACTTCTTCGGCCTCGTAGTACGCGTTGGCGTGCGTGAGATCGACCCCCCTCTCCTTGTCCATCTCGAGCACCTTGATGTAGTGCACTTGCGGGTTGCGTGACTGGTTGTTCTCTTCGACGCACGCGTAGACGCAACGGCGGCAGCCGATGCAGCGCGAGAGGTTGAGCGCGTAAGCGAACGTGACGCCGGGAATGGGCGGCTCGGCACCCACCTTGAAGTCCACGCCGTACTTCTCGCGATACTCGCGCTCGAGCCGACGGCACAACCTTTCCACGGCATCCTTCGACAGCTCGCGGAAGTGCGTGGCGAAGAACCGCTCGCGGGTTTCGGCGTCGCACGACGTCAAGAGCGCGACGGCGCCGGTCTGTCCCATGAGCTTGAGAAATCCACGCCGGCTCGTGCACGACGGGTCGTCACTGGCAGATGGAACAACGGGCAGTCTTTTTTTCCCATCCATGCTGGCTACGCTCCTTCGACAACGCTCGACGTGCCCATGACCCTGCTAGTGCCCCTCCCTCGGCCGAAGCGGTCGTGGCTTGGGCTTGAGGGGCTTAAAATGCGGCGAGTGCGGGTTGTGGCAATGGACGCACAAGCGATACTCCTTCTGGCCGTTCCAGCA
Organism: Deltaproteobacteria bacterium; assembly: GCA_016210055.1. Lineage (GTDB taxonomy): Bacteria > Myxococcota_A > Polyangia > Haliangiales > SHYZ01 > JACQUZ01. Next base: position 4,760 of record JACQUZ010000092.1, read on the forward strand.
GCCGGTCCGCCGGCCATGCAGGCCGATGCGCCAGTCGCGAAACTTGGGACCGTGGCACTGCCGGCATAGCTCGTATGACTCATCGAAGGCCACGAGCCGCCCGTCTGCCAACCTCAGCTTGTCGCGGTCCGTTGGATTGTGGCATCCGTAGCACCACTGCGGGCGTGGGCCATGCTCCAGCTTGATGTCCCGGTGCTCGACGGTCAGGGTGCGGCGCGTGGTGTTGAAGTCGTCGGGCCGATCATGGCAGCGGGTGCACGGGAAGACCTCCTTGGAGAACGGCGGCCGGGGCACGGGAAACTCGTTCTCGCCATTTCCAATCTCCTTGCGCACGGGGTGGCATGACGGCACCGGAACTTCCACTGTCTCGGAGCCAAAGCCGGCGACCGGCTCGGTCACCGTCTTCTTGGCGCCGGCGTTCGACTTGCTTTCGTCCTTGGATGCTGCCGGCGACGGGGCCGGGGCCGATTCCTCCTTGCGGTTCTGCGCGAGCGCCACGCTTCCTCCGAGAAGAGCGAAAACCAGGGCCAACAACCCCGGGCGGTGGCTAGCGCGCGTCATGGCTTTCCTCCAAACTCATGGCAGCCGGTACACATCGTGGCCTCGGGCTCATGGTTGCGTTGGTCCTCGTGGCATCCCACGCAGGCTTCTCGCCCGCGGTGCGGCTGCTTGCCGTGAGAGCGGTGGCACTTGGTGCAGTCCTTCTGGTGGTCCTCGACCTGGTGCAGAGCAGGCAATTTTCCTGGCTCGTGGCAAGTCACGCAGTCGGGTCGGCCGCGTGCTCCGGTTGGCCCGTGCGGCTGGTGGCACTTCCGACACCCACCCTCGACCCTTGCGTGGATGCCCGTCGTCCGATCTTCATGGCAATCCTTGCAGGCCCATTTCACGTGCAGGTCGCCCGGTCCGTGTGGCCTGTGGCATCGCTGGCAGCCGCCCTCGATGTCCCCGTGCGTCAAAGCCACTCGTTTCTCATGACACGACGTGCAAGCCTTCTTGACCTCCGTGCTGTGCATGTCGTGGCAATCGCGGCACCTCGCATGCCCGTCTGGGACAGTCGCCGCTTCGGGCTTGTGGCATGACGAGCAGGCTGCCACTTCTCCCGTGGGCTCATGGAACACCTGCGCTCCATGACATTTCGTGCATTCCTTATGGCCCGCGTGCGGGCGGACCACGGGAGCCTTGCTGTTGCCGCGGCCGTCATGACAGCCAAGGCACAGGGACACACCCGCCTCTTTGAGGTTGAACTCGTGCGGCTTGTGGCACTCCTTGCACTCGGGGCCTTCTGCATGCCGGCCCCTGTGGTTGCTGCGGGGGGTCTTGGCCTTGCTGTGGCACGAGGTACAAGGAACCGCAATCGGTGCGCTCGCCCCTTCGTGCGGCTTGTGGCAACCCACGCACGGCGTCTGCGACTTGCGATCGCGCGGATGCTTTACGGGCGCCTGCGCACCGTGGCACTCCACACAGCGACTCGGCGCTGAATGCGCGACGTCGTGCTTATCGTGGCACGACGTGCAGTCCTGGTGCTCGCGGACCTTCTCCGCGGATAGCGGGTGAACCGTGCCGTGACATTCCTCGTTGCAACGGATCACCTCGGACTTGAAGAAGCGATGTGGTCGATGACAGGCGACACACTTGTCATGGCCTCCGCTGAAGAGGGCCGTGGGCGGCACGGCGGCGCGCGATTGCCGGTGGCAGCCCGTGCATCGAGAAGATGCTTGGCGCGCCGTCTCGTGGTAGCCGTGACAGCTCTCGCATCCGGTGATCTGGATACCGGGCTTGTCGTGGCCGCTCACGTCTTCCTGGTGGCAATCGGCGCACGGCTTGGCCACCAGCCCTTCGGGACCGTGCGCCTTGTGGCAGGTCTCGCAGGAGGTGTCCTTGTCATGGAGCAGGATCGCGGGCACGTGTCCCTGCGCCCGCGCATGACAGCCGACACAGGGCTTGGGCTTCTTGTCGGCGCCGCGGAAGTCGTGGCACAACCAGCACGAGCGACCACCCTCGTCCTCCGACGCTGCTGCGTGTACGACCAACCTGGTCTTCTGGTGACAGGTCACGCAGGCGCTCGTCTTCGCGGGCAGGTATTCGTCCTGCACGAGTTGATGGCAATCCTTGCAAGCAACGGGCTTTGACGCGCGCGCATGGAGCTCGTGCTGCGCCGACTTAAGTGCCCAGGACCTCGCCGCTCCGCCTGTTAGCCGATACTTGGGCTCTCGCGGTGCCAATGGTGGCGCTTGTTCCCTAAGAATGGTCGTGGCAGAGGCCGTGACTGGTGAGGAGGGGGAAGCGTCCCACGCCAGGACAGGCAAGTCCGAAAGGGAAGCATCCCGCCTCGACTGGTCAACGGCTGCGGACTTCTCGTCGAGGTGTTTTTCGCCGTTGTCACAGGCCAGCAACGCGACCACCAATAGCGGCCCGGCGACGATGGATTGCTTTCGATTCATGGGCATGCCCATAACGACGCTTGGGATGCCAAGCGCCGCATCTTCACACTACGCACACTACACCTCGTCCCAGGTGGGATCTTGACCGGCAACAATTGCTCCAAGCCTTAGGCCCTTTTCTTGCCGGCCTGGACGCCGAAGAATAGGCATAGGACAAGCCAATGAAGATGACCAGGGACCGTGTACGGCTGCAGCGCAAGGCCCTCGATGCAGGCGGTTTAATGACCTATATCCAGGACATTTCGCAGCACGCGAGCGAGCTCACGTTGCGGAGCAAGCGCGCCAAGGATGGTCAATCAGACGCGTGCGTCGCGTCGCTCGACACGTTGGCGGACCAGCTCCTCCGCGGCGAGCTTGCCGCCGTGCAGCTGCGCTACCGGCGGGACGGCGAGAGCTACTGCGACACCTTGATGACGGCCACGAACGGCTACCGGCTGGTGAGCATGAAGGAGCCATGACGGAAAACGTGCATGGAGGTCAAGCTCGTGCGAAGAAAGCGACCGATGAAGCTCATCATCGCTGGAGGGGGTACGGGTGGGCACCTGTTCCCCGGAGTGGCCATTGCCGAGGAGCTCAAGGCTCGGGATCCATCCGCTGAGATCCTGTTCGTTGGCACCGCGCGCGGGATCGAGGCGAGGGTCTTGCCAAGGCTTGGCTGGCCTCTCGCACTCATTAAGATATCCGGTCTAAAGACGGTCGGTATACTCGGGGCGATAAAGGGGCTGATAAGGATTCCTCTCGCCCTTTGGCAGTCGCTCCAAATCGTTCGCCGAATTCGCCCCGATGCAGTCATCGGCGTCGGCGGCTATGCCAGCGGCCCGGTCGTCTTGGCCGCGTGGCTCTGTCGAGTTCCCACGGCGATTCTCGAACAGAACTCGATTCCGGGCCTCGCCAACAAGATCCTCGGTCGAATCGTCCGCAACGTATTCCTCTCCTTTGAGCACACCCGCGTCTTCTTTGCGGCAAAGCGCATCCTCATGACGGGCAATCCGATTCGCGCCGACCTGCAGAAGCGCCTCGACTCCCACAAGGAGACCATCCGCGACCCGAACGCACCCTTTAGGGTATTCTGCTTCGGCGGTTCCCTTGGGGCCCGCGCCGTCAACAACGTCATGGTGGAAGCCACCATGGCGCTAAAGGAGCAAGGCAAGCCTCCCCACGTCGTGCATCAGACGGGCAAGGACGACCGCGAGGCCGTGGCCCTTCGGTACCAAGCGGCAGGAATCCCCGCGGACGTGCTCGAATTCATCGACGACATGGCGAGCGAGTACGCCCGGGCCGACCTCGTCATTTCCCGGGCCGGCGCCACGACCGTCGCAGAGCTGACCGCGATTGGGCGGCCCGCGATTCTCATTCCGTACCCCTTTGCGGCCGACGACCACCAAGCCAAGAACGCCTCCGAGCTCCAGCGCGCTGGGGCAGCCGTGGTGTTCCGCCAGGCCGACGTGGACGGCCCGAGGCTCGCAGCGTCGATCCGGGACCTCATGGACAATCGCGCCACATTGGGAATGATGGGCGCGGCCATGAAAGCGCTTGGGCGCCCCAACGCGGCATGCGCCATCGTGGATTGGATAATTGGCCAGGCCCGCGCTTGATTCTCGCCCAGCCCTCGATACTATTCCCTTGTGGTTGAACGTAGACGATCCAAGCGGCGAGCCAGGCGGCTTCGGGTGGAGTTCTCGATTCGTGGACACGCCGAGAGGCACATCGGCTTCACCACAAACGTCTCCTCGACGGGGATGTTTGTGGCCGCCAATTACCTCACGCCCATCGGCGCCCGGGTCAGGTTGGAGGTCACGTCCGATCGCACCGGAAGCCGCGAACCGGGCTTTGTGCTCGAGGCGGTGACGGTTCGCACGAAGATCGTCCCTGCGGAGCTTCGCTCCGTGCAGCAGGCTGGCTTCGGCGTCAGGTTCTTGCAGGTCGCCGAGCTCATCCGTGAGCTCATCCCCGGGTTCGATGACACCGCCACCGAGGAAGTTCCGACCCAGGGGCTCTATCGAGTGCGCTTCCAGAGCGTGAACCAGTTCTTTGAGCTGGTCCAGAAAGAGCTGAAGTTCGGCGGCATGTTCATCGCGGCGACGAGCCCGGCGGCCATCGACGAGAAGGTCACCGTGGAAATCTACCTTCCCGAGTCGGGAACGAGCCCCGTTCTGCGCTTTGACGCGCGAGTGGTCAACCGCGTGGATTCCCAGCAAGGGAACGGCGAGCAGAACCTCATGTCTGGGATCGGCGTGGAGTTCATCGACCGAAACAGCGTGTTTGCCGAGCTCAAGCCCCTAGTCCAACGTCTTCTCAAGCGCCCTTCGGCGTGAAATGGAAGATCCTTTCCCCCTCGGGCGTTCTCAATCTGGTATGAGTGCCACCGGATTAAGTCGGTACGTGCGGCGGGATTCGGTGAAACCCCCACTTCAGGTAGGAACGAGCATGTTTCGCAAGCAGGACACCAAGATTCACCTGGTCGGAATAGGCGGCATGGGCATGTGCGGCATTGCCGAGGTGCTCATCAACCTCGGCTACAAGGTCACCGGCTCTGACGTCAGGGAGACAGAAATAACGCGCCATCTCGCCACCATCGGCGGCAAGGTGTTCCTATCCCATCGCGCCGAGAACGTGGGCGATGCCGACGTGGTAGTCGTTTCTTCCGCCATCAAGGGCGAAAACCCCGAAATCGACGCGGCCCGGGCCCACGGAGTCCCGGTGATTCAGCGCGCCGAAATGCTCGGCGAGCTCATGCGCATGAAATATTCCATCGCGGTGGCCGGCTCCCATGGCAAGACCACGACGACCACGATGGTCGCCACGGTGCTCATGGCCGCGGGCCTCGACCCCACCGCGGTCATCGGAGGCCGGGTCAACTCCTTGGGGCTCGCCAACGCACGCCTCGGACAGGGGGAATACCTAGTCGCCGAGGCGGATGAGTCCGATGGTTCATTCCTCAAGCTCCCGCCCACCGTGGCGGTGGTCACGAACATCGATGCCGAGCACCTCGACCACTACGGCACCCATGAAAACGTCAAGAAGGCATTCGTCGACTTCGTAAACCGGGTGCCGTTTTATGGCCTGGCCGTGCTCTGCTTGGATCACCCGCACGTGCAGTCGATCATCCCCAAGGTGCAAAAACGCCACGTCACCTACGGCGAGGCACCGCAGGCCGATTACCGTGCCCGGGACATCCGCTTTGATGGTTTCCGAACCTCCTACGTGGCGTCTCGACGGGGAGAAGAGCTAGGGACGGTGACGATCGGCATGCCGGGGCGTCACAACGTGGCCAATTCCTTGGCAACGCTGGCGGTCGCCGATTTCCTGGGCGTGAGCTTCGAGCTCGCACGGAACGCCCTGGCCTCATTCCAAGGCGTTCAGCGGCGATTCACGGTGCGCGGGGATCTAGGCGGCGTGATGGTCGTCGACGACTTTGGCCACCACCCCATGGAGGTACGCGCGACGCTCTCCGGGGCCCGGGCCGGCTTCCCTGGTCGACGAATTGTTGCCGCGTTTCAGCCACACCGGTTCACCCGCACCCGTGACCAGTTCGGAGAGCTTGCTCGCTCGTTTTACGACGCGGACGCCGTGGTGATTTGCGATGTCTTCCCGGCAGGCGAGCCCCCGATACCAGGAGTGGAGTCGGGCAAGCTGGTCCAAGCCGTGCGGGACCACGGGCACAAGGACGTCACGTACATCCCACGGCGCGAGGATATCGCTCCGCATCTCGCCGAGAGCGCGCGCCCCGGCGATATCGTCATCACCCTCGGTGCGGGCGATATTCAGCTCACGTGCAACGAGCTCTTGTCCGTCCTTTCGACCCGAAAGGCGGCAGAAGCCAAGTGAGGAGCGTTTTTTCCGACGGCGACAGGGAGTCCCTCTCTGCCACGGCCCAAGGAGCGGTTCGCTTTGACGAGCCGATGTCTCGCCACACGACACTCCGAATTGGCGGTACCGCTGATGCCTGGTTCGAACCTGATTCCATTTCCGACCTGACGTCCATCCTAATGTGGTGTGCCGAGCGCTCGATTCCTGTCTCGGTGGTGGGCTCTGGGTCGAACTTGTTGGTTCTGGACCGAGGGATTCGCGGGCTTGTAGTGGCGACCCGTTCACTTCGGCGACTCGACCTACTTCCGCCGACCAGCTTCGTCGCCGAAGCAGGAGTATCGACAGGTCGCCTGCTCAAGGAGGCCACGGAGCGTGGCCTCGGGGGAGTCGAATTCTTGGGGGGCGTTCCAGGAACCATCGGAGGCGGACTCATCATGAACGCTGGCACCAACCTGGGGGACTTCAAAGACGTGACCGCATCGGTGACGTCCTTGCGCATTTCCAACGGCTCCCTCGTGACGCGAGCGGGCCACCAGTGCGGGTTCGGCTACCGCCACTCCTCCTTGCCGCAGAACGAAATCGTCGTGTCCGCGACGTTCGAACTCTACCCACGGCCGCGTGGCGAGATTGAGCAGGCAGTACGCGACCTCAAGGACAGGCGGGCCGAACGGGAGCCAAAGGGGTTCCCCAACGCCGGTTCCATTTTCAAGAATCCGCCCGGCCTGTTCGCAGGAAAGCTGATCGAAGAAGCAGGCCTCAAGGGGCGTCGGGCCGGCGGCGCAGAGGTTTCGCCCAAGCACGCGAACTGGATCGTGAACGTGGGGGACGCGCTCGCAGCCGACGTGTTGCACTTGGTCGACGTAGCCCGTCAAGCTGTCTTGGAAAAATTTGGCGTCACCCTAGAAATGGAAGTCAAAGTTGTGGGAGAGCCATGAGCCAATCAATCAAGGAGAAACGAATCGGCGTCCTCATGGGTGGGATCTCGTCCGAAAGGGAGGTCTCCCTGCGATCCGGCGAAGGCGTGCACCGGGCCCTCTTGGAAAAGGGCTACGATGCAGAGGCCATCGATTGGAGTGAGGAGCGCGATCTGGCAGAAACCTTGCGGAGCGCGCGAATCCAGGTCGCATGGATTGCCCTACACGGCACCCATGGAGAGGACGGCTGCGTCCAGGGCCTTCTCGAGTGCATGAAGATCCCCTACACGGGATCCGGGGTGTCGGCGAGTGCCGTAGCCATGGACAAGGTGTTTTCGAAGAAGATCTTCGAGGAGGCGCAGGTCCCCACGCCCGACTGGAACGTGGTCGACGCCGACGAGGACGCCGACAAGATCGCCGGCATCCTGGGCTATCCCTGTGTCGTGAAGCCTTCGTGCGAGGGATCGACGGTGGGTGTCACCGTCGTGAATAACCGGGAAGACCTCGACCCTGCCATCGAGCTGGCCCGCAAGTGCCACGGCCAGGTCATGATGGAAGCGTACGTCGCTGGGCGTGAGGTATCGTGCGCCATCCTGGACGGCGAAGTGCTAGGCACCGTCGAAATCCGCCCGAAGTCGGCGTTCTACGACTACCAGGCGAAGTACCTGCGCGGAGACACCGAGTACCTGGTGCCGGCACCGCTCTCCGAGTATGCCGAAAAAGGGGTGCGCCTCGTGTCGCTCCACGCGTACCGTGCGCTTGGCTGCGTGGCCCACGCTCGCGTCGACGTGCGGATTGACGCACAGGGAACCCCCTTTGTCCTCGAGGTCAACACGCTTCCTGGCATGACCGCGACGTCTCTCTTCCCTAAGATCGCAAGGCATGCGGGCATGGACTACGCTGCGCTGGTCGAGCGAATCCTCATGACAGCGTCGCTCAAGGCCTAGGCGCCCGAGGGTGCGTGAGGCGCGTGCGCTTGGACTTAGGTGAAGAGCCCTGAACTGGATCAAGTCGCCGGCCGTACCCTTGGCGACTTTGTCGTCCTCGCCCCGATCGGCGAAGGCGGGAATGGGGTGGTCTATCGCGCCCACCAGCCCCTTCTCGGCCGCGAGGCGGTCATCAAGATCCTCCGTGGACGCCGCAAGGGAGATCCCGATGGCGTGCAACGCTTCTTGCGGGAGGCGAGGCTCGCCTCGAGCCTGGACCACCCCTTTGCCGCCCACGTCTATGCCTTTGGTGCCGAGCCGGACGGCCTCCTGTGGATTGCCATGGAGATGGTCCACGGCACACCGCTCGACGAGTTCCTGGAGAAGAGCGGCCCGATCCCCCTGGAGCGTTTTGTCCCATTCTTCGAGCGCCTTTGCGAGGTGGTTCACACGGCTCACGAGCGAGGGATCATCCATCGCGACTTGAAGCCCGCCAACGCCATGGTTCTTTCTCGGGCGGGCAGGATGCTCCCCAAGCTGCTCGACCTCGGGATCGCCAGGCTTCTCGATGACCCGTCGTCTGAGTCGTTCCCGAGCGGAGGCGACTCCGCAGCGCTCCTCGACGCGAAGCTCACTCGGGAAGACACCGTTGTTGGCTCTCCCTGGTACATGCCGCGAGAGCAATGGATCGAGCCGTCGAAAGCCGACGCACGGACCGACCTATACGCGCTCGGTGTCCTCGCCTATGAGGCTTTGACTGGGAGACGCCCATTCGACGGCGAGAGCATCCTCGCCATCGCCCGCGCCCACGCGTTCAAGCCCATGCCACCGCTCGGTGAGGGGTTTCCCGCTGCGCTCGGCCAGGTGATTGCCCGGGCACTGGCCAAGGTGCCGGGAGAGCGCTTCGCTACAGCGCTCGATTTCGCGCTGGCCATGCGCCAAGCGGCAGGGCTCGTGGAGGAGCGTCCAAGCTGGCCCAAGCTCGATGAGGCACTTCGGGACGACCTCTTCGCACGCGCACCACAACCCCTTGCCGAGGCGATCTCAGCCCTTGAGGGTGCTCGCAACCCGAACCAGGCCCGGGACGCACTTCGCGACGCCGTGCAGCTCGCAGCCCGGTACCTGGGCATCCTGGCCCTTGCCGCATGCAGCCGAGTGGGCATGACTCGGTCTACCTCTCCGAGGGTCACGGAGCTCCTTCATGAACTGCGCCGTCGGAGCTTGAGCCCAGAGCAGTGGATGGACCTCGCTCGAGAGCTTTGCAGGCCTTTTGCCAAAAGGCCCGACGTTCATCCGCTGCCCGAGCTGGTGCTCCTCTTTTTCTCGCCCGAGAGCGCAGCCACCGAACGCTTTTCGCGCCTGTTCACCCTCTTGTTCACGCGCGGCAGCTCTCCCTTGGACATTAATGGACAGCTGGAGCAGGGGATCGCATTACTTGGCCAGGTCCTCCCCGCGCTTTCCTTTCTGCACGAATACCCGCTCGTGGTGGCCAAGCATGGCGTGGCAGAGAGCTGGACGGGCATTCGACGAAGCCCCCGCACGGTCGTGGGTACCCGTGGCCCCGCATTGCGGGATCACGAGCCCACCGTGCTCGATCGCATGGGCGTGCCGATCTTGTCGCTGTCGCCTCTGGCTCAAGTCGCGGCGCCAGCGCCGGGAAGTCCCGAGGAGCTGTTCCTTCTCGAAGGCGCCGGGCGACACGGAGCCAAGCTGGTTTCGCTGCCCCACGGATACGAGCGGCATGACGACGGCCCATGGGAGTGGTTTCGACAGAACTTGCTCGAAATGCACGAACAGGGCCCTGTTTCATCCGAAGACCAAGCTCCCTATCAAGGACTCCTCCCATTTGGCCAAGCAGATTCGACGCGCTTTCTCGGCCGCGAGCGGGAAGCCGACGCATTTCTGAACCGCCTGCGTTCTCAGCCATTCCTCGCCGTGGTTGGACCTTCGGGCGCTGGGAAAAGCTCTTTCGTGCAAGCCGGGGTCATTCCCGGGCTCCCCGCCTCCTGGCGCACGATCGTGCTTCGACCGGGAGCCTCACCACTCGCGTCAATTCGCGAGCGGCTTGCAAGGGACGGGATCCTCGCCCAAGGATCCACCGACTCTCGAATCCTGGCGGAACGCGTGCGCGCGTGGACGCACGCCACGGGAAATCCATTGATTCTTGTGGTCGACCAGCTCGAGGAGCTGTTCACCTTGTGCCCCGGCCGTGAGGAGCGGGTCGAGTTCGCCCGTGTCCTCGTTGAAGTAGCCCGCTCGGCCGAGGATTCCACGCGCGTCGTGGTCACTCTTCGGGACGACTTCCTCGTGCGCACGCAGGAGCTCTCGCCGTTTCGCGAGCGGCTCAACCAGGGGATCGTCCTAATCACGACGCCCGCGCGCGACGATCTCCTTCGCATCCTCGTCTCGCCCGCGCTCCGAGCGGGCTATGATTTCGAAGACAAGGACCTCCCGCTCGAGATGGTGGCGGCAGTGGCTGACAAGCCGTCGGCGCTGGCGCTGCTCTCCTTCACGGCGGCCAAGCTGTGGGAGCTCCGCGATCGCCATTTCAAGCAGCTCCCCCGGCGCGTGTACACCGCCATGGGAGGCGTGGGCGGTGCCCTCGCCCGGCATGCCGAGGAAACCATTGCTTTAATGACGCTCGATGAGCAGGCGCTCGTGCGCGAGGCCTTCCGCCACCTCGTGACCGCCGAGGGAACGCGGGCGGTCGTAACGCGATCTGAGCTCTCACAAGTCCTTCGCGGAGGGGAACGCGCCGAGGCAGTGGTCGAAAAGCTGATCGCAGCACGCCTCTTGAGCGCGCAGGAGGGCGAAGGGGGAGAAGAACGAGTCGAAGTCGTTCACGAAGCGCTCCTCGCTGCGTGGCCTCGCGTGTCCGCATGGAGACAAGAAGACCGCGAAGGCGCCCGCATGCGCGACCAGCTCCGCGCAGCGGCACGCCAGTGGACAGACCGGGGCCGCCCGAACGGCTTGCTCTGGCGTGGCGATGCCCTGACTGAATATCGCCTATGGCGTGGACGCTATCCTGGCATGCTGACGGAGGCCGAGGAGGCGTTCGCGCGGGCCAGCGTCGCGGATTCGGCGCGGAGCCGACGCGCGCGCACCCTGGTCGTCGCAGGTTCCTTCCTGGCCCTCACGATCGGCCTGTTCGTGCTGTTTCAGCTTCGCTTGCATGCCGACCGGAGCGCCGCACAAGCCAAGGCGCAGCTCGCCGAGAACTACATGGAGCAAGGGCGCCAGGCCCTGCTTTCTGGGGATGCCCATAGGGCGCTCCTATTCCTCAACGAGGCATACCAAATGGGCGTGCGGACCCCGTCTCTGAACGTCATGCTGGGGGCCGCATTACGGCCCTTTGAGGCATTGCGGGCCGTACTGCCCCATGGAGCAAAGGTCTGGCATGTTTCGTTTAGCCCCGACGGCGCCCGGGTGGTGACCTCCTGCCAGGATGGCAAGGCTCGGATCTGGGAAGTCGCCACTGGCAAGCTCCTGACAACGCTTTCGGGCCACAAGGCCGACGTGTTTCGTGCCGCCTTCGACCCGACTGGAACACGGGTGGTCACCGCGAGCTGGGACAAGACGGCAAGGATTTGGGACGCCACGGATGGGCGTCTCCTTCATGAGCTTGGCGGCCACGAAGACATGGTCCTCGCCGCGGAGTTCGACCGACACGGGGATTTCGTGGCGACGGCGAGCGCGATGGCGAGAATTTGGGACGCCCGTAGAGGAACCTTGCTCGCCACTTTGCTTCCCGGACATGAGGGCGGGGCCTCGAACGTTGCGTTCAGTTCAGACAGCAGGCACCTGGTCACGTCTGGGTTCGACGGGGCAGTCAAGCTGTGGGAGATCCCCGGGGGAAAGCTCGTCCGGACCATGACCGGGCACAAAGCGGAAGTTATCCGTGCCGCGTTCAGCCCTGATGGCACAAGGATTGTAACCGCAAGCTGGGACAACACGGCTAAAGTCTGGGATGCCGGCTCGGGAGCGCTTGTATGTAACGCCTTGGGTCATCAAGACAAGGTAGATTGGGCAGAGTTTAGCCCCGACGGCCGGCGGATCCTCACGGCCAGCTCGGACAAGACCGCAAGGATTTGGGATGCCGCAGATGGGCGCCGCCTTGTAACGTTGGAGGGACACGCTGGCAAGATTTTCCAAGCCCGTTTCACCAAGAACGGCGAACGGGTGATCACCACGAGTTGGGATGGCTCCGCCAGGATCTTCGATGCCATGTCGGGGAAGAAGGTCGGAGTCATCCCTGGACACGCAAGCCCTCTCGCGTGGACCGAGCTCGCGCCCGACGACACGGTCGCCGTGACCGCCAGTTGGGATGGCACCGCCATGATCTGGGACTTGGCCCCAAAGGCCCTGATTCTCTCGGCCAGGCACCCCGCCAGGGTCCTCACGGCGAGCTTTGACCCGCAGGCAAAGCGATTTGTGACCGGCAGTGAGGATCACGCAATCCGCGCATGGGATGCGACGAGCGGTACATTGCTATGGTCATCCATGCACAAGGGGATAGTAGACCATGTCGAATACAGCCCCGATGGAACGCGCGTGTTATCGGCAAGCCGCGATGGCACCGCCCGCATCTGGGATGCGGCAACCGGAAAGCCCACTGTCTCGTTCACGGGACATGGCGGGGAGGTTGAAGCCGCCGCCTTTAGGGCAGACGGTGAGCGAATTGTGTCGGTGGCCTCCGACGCAACCATCCAGATCTGGAGAACCAGCGACGGGACGGTACTCTCCAAGTGGATGAAGGGACCGCAAAATTTCGTGAGTTTCAGCCCCGACGGCAGTCTTGTCGCCACGGCCGGAGAGGATGGCATGGCTAGACTTTGGGACGCAAGGAACGGTCAGCTCGTGCATTCACTATCCGGACACGAAGACCAAGTCCATTCCATTCGCTTCAGCCGAGACGGCGACCAGCTGGTTACGGCGAGCGCAGACGGCACCGCACGGACGTGGGACGTGACTCGCGGGGAGCTTCTGCGCACGCTTGAAGGCCATGGCGGACATGTCGTTCACGCCGCGTTTAGCTCCGACGGAGTGCTTGTCGTGACCGCGGCCGACGACCAATCGGCAAGGATATGGGACGCGAAGACGGGTAGGCCTCTTCTTTCATTGGACGCTCACGCCGCCTGGGTCACTTCTGCGACATTCGATCCCCAAGCCACCCGAGTGCTCACGGCGAGCTGGGATGGGCTCGCTCGCGTTTTTGAGGTCCCACGAGTCGAGGGTGGCACGAGCAGGATGGCGGCGCTGGTCGAGTGTTTGGTTCCGCTCAGGCTAGTCGACGGAGTCGCGCAGCCCCGCCAAGCAGAAACGTCCCTCTGTCAAGTCCCCTGACCGACGCGCGTCTACTTGCACGTGCCACAGCCACCCGTACCGTCGCAGCAGCCAGCCGCACACGGGGCACCGACAGGCTTCGGCGAATGGGATGGAGTGCCGCTCGTGCACTCATCGACCGTGCATTCGTTACCATCCGACGGGATGTCGGTATCGTCCACAACGCTCGCGACCGATCCCTTGCCGTCACAGGCAAGCAGGTGGCAGTCCCCTGGGACCTGGGCGGTCACCGTCGTTCCCAGAGCGGCGTACTCCACGCCGCAGGTGCCGGTGGTGCACGTTCGAGCGGCGCACTCGGTATCCACGCCTGGGCAGTCCGCAACGGTAAGGCACTGCACGCACTTCCCGGCGCCATCACACATGACACCGCCTCCCTCGCTGCAGGTCGTCCCCGACGGCTTCGGCGGATTCGACGGCACCCCGCTCTTGCACGCGTCCGCCGTGCACGCAATCCCGTCCACCGGAACGTCCCCGTCGTCAACCTTGCTCGTCACACCACCACCGCCATCACAAGCGAGCACGTGACAGTCGCCAGGTACCTGCGCTGTCGTGGGGGTACCAGCCGTCGTGTAGTCTACTCCGCACGTGCCGTCCCTGCAGCTCCGTACCGCGCACTCGGTGTCCGTTCCGGGACAATTGGCGGCAAAAACGCACTGCGCGCAATTGCCCTCGCCATCGCACATCACGCCAGTATCCTCACTGCAGGCAGTCCCCACCGGTTTCGGCGGATTCGACGGTAGGCCGTCCTTGCACGTGTCCGCCGTACAGGCAAGTCCGTCCACTGGAATATCACTATCGCTGGCCTTGCTCACCACCTTGCCAGTACCGTCGCAAGCAAGCACCTTGCAGTCGCCCGTGGTCTGCCCGGTCACCGGAGCTCCAGACGCGGTGAAGTCCATGCCACAGGCGCCACTCACGCAACTCCGAACAGCGCATTCCGTATCCGTCCCCGGACAATCGGAAGACAATAGGCATTTCACGCACCGGCCTTCGCCGTCACACATTACTCCACCATCCTGGCTGCACGAGGTTCGGGCCAGCGCCGGGGGATGGTACGGCGTGCCTCCGATACACACGTCACGCGTGCAGGAATTGCCGTCCACTTGGACATCGTTGTCATCCACCGATTGAACGCTCCCGCCTTCACCATTGCATTCCTTCACCTTGCAGTCACCGGCGGCTTGTGAGGAGAGATCGGCGCCGGCGGCGACGAACCCGACACCGCAAGCTCCGAATTGGCAGGTGGGAAAACTGCATTCCGAGAACATCCAAGGACAATCCAATGGAACCAGGCACTCAACGCACTTCCCTTCGGCGGCGCAGACGCGCCCACCGCCCTGGCTGCAGGGTCGCCCGGCCACTGCCGAGTGGGTCGGCATGCCGGCGGCGCACGAGTCACTCGTGCACGGATTTCCATCGTCCGGCAGGTCCGAATTGTCCACGGTGGAGCGGGCTTCGCCAGCGCCATCGCACTCTACCCGTCGGCAGTCCCCAGCCGTCTGTGCTGCCAGGGAGTGTCCCGCCTGCGAAAAGGTCACCGCACACTTGCCACCGGAGCAGGCGCGCGTTGCACACTCGTCACTTGTCCCACAGTCGGAGTCCGCCTTGCATTCGAGCCAGACGTCAGGCGATGAATCTGGCGCCCCGTCGACGACTGCATCCACCTGGGCGTCCCAGGACAGAGCATCGAGTACCACCGCAATCGCATCCGTCGGCAGAAGCTCTTCGCAGGAAATCAGCGTCTTGCCCTGCACCAGATGACAACGGTTGTCGTCGCCGCACTGGTAGCCCGAGGGGCAAGCGCCGCCTCGTCCACACAGAAACAGGCAACTTGGCTGTTCCGGGCTAAACGGGTCAAGGCACCCACAAGTGAAGACACTCATGAGGCTGACGAAGACGGATAAGCCAGAACCTTCCGGGCAAGCGCGCACGTGTGGCTCCTCGCATGGCGGACATTGGTGAGCTAGAGGGCCGCACCCTCAGGGCAATGGCGCTTCGGTGACTTCCGCTTTGGTCAAGCACGCATTCCCGGTGAGTTTGAAGCTCTGGTGCACCAACACGGCGCCACCTCCCCGCCTGCCACGGACCAGTCGGTCAGGACCTTGCATTTTTGCGAAAGAATTGTGAAAGGAGGGGCAATGAGAAGATCTACGATAGCGGCCGCTGCGAGTGCGGCCCTAGGCGCGGCCGGGCTGGGGGCTGTCCTCGCGTCCCGCAGGCTGAGACCGCGCAGCGCTGAAAAAGTACGGCATTTTTCGGCAGATAAGCTGACCTTTACAGAGGCGCTGCCAGGAGTTGAGAAGGCCATCCTTTGGGGCGACGAAACGAAGGGACCCTACGGAGCTTTCACCCGGTTCAAGCCAGGGCTTAAGATCCCCCTTCACAGTCACCCGAATGATATCGTCGTGGTGGTGCTCTCCGGAGCGTACCTCTTCGGGACAAGCGAAGGTGAGACGCGGGTGGCTGCCCGGTCCTATTTCTTCCTCCCTGGGGGCACGCCACACATGGCGGGTAGTGACCCCGAAGAAGGGTGCTTCTTCTACGAGGAATCACCCGGGGCCTTCGACGTGAAGCTTCTCGAATAGAACGAGCAACAGGCACCTCCCTGAAGGGCTTGCGCCCGTCGAGATTTGACACCGCCGGGCGCTCAGGATATTAATCCCAGGATTTGCCTGTAAGGGGGGTACATGAAAAGCAATCGCAAGCAAAAGCTCTTTCTTTCCAAGGAAACCGTTCGCCGATTGAACGTGTCCCAGCTCGAAGGAGTAGCCGGCGGCGGTATTAACAAGACATCCGGCTGTTATTCAAGGGATAGCGCAACTTGCTCGGCCCCATCAGCGTGCATTCAGTGGCTATGCGACCAAACATACTCGTGTGATTGCTAGAAAGGCGCCCTTTCCCCTTTCGACCGATCTTTGCCACCTCCCACCTAATTCTTTCCAGTAGACTCCTCTCTCCACTAGCGGAGGAGCCCATGAAACCAGCTCGCAAGAACCTCATCGCCCTCGTACTCGGCTTGTCTATCCTCGGGAGCGCGGCTAGCGCCAGCGCGGCTGCAACGTGGATCCAGTGCACGCCTCAGGAGTCCATGACCTACGCCAACCGTGTGCACGTCAAGTGCGCCACTGCGGTGAGCGGCATCCGCTACTTCGCCGTGTCCACGTCGAATAGTTCCTTCGCCGCGAGAGTCCTTAGCACCGTCAACTCGGCAGTCGTGGCCGGACGGGGACTTTGGGTTCTTTACGATCCCGCAGATCTCAGCGGTAGCTCAATCGGCTGCCAGAACTCCGACTGCCGGCTCCTTCAGGCCGTCGGCATCAAGTAGGACGCCATGAGAATCGGGATAACCATCGTCCTCGCGCTGGCGCTGGCGCCAGGCACCGCGCGCGCTGGGCTGTATTGGAATCAGGGGGTGCGGACCAAGGTGATCTCGGTCTGCTTTGTCGGCGACGCGCTCACATCGCGTCCTGACCGTGTTCAGGAAATCCTTGATTACATCGACGAGTTCGAAAATGCTGCCAACTTGCGGTGGAACTATCTCGGCACTTGCCCTTCGTCCCGCGTTCAAGCGAACGGCAACGACTACTACGTCGGCGACATCCGCGTCGTGATCCCGAGCACCAGCGTGAATGGCACGGGTCAAGTTCCCGGCAGAGGCTGCGGGATGTTTCTCGACGGAATGGGCAACTACAACGGGGGAAACGACGGCTGGGGAAGCTGGTCCCAAGCGCCCAACGACCTCGAGTCCAACCGTTCTTGCCTCTACAACTTGAAGCTGGGAGACGACCCATGGTCTTCCACCCGGCCGCCGTACCTCAACCACACGCTGCACGAGTTCGGCCACGCCTTGGGACTCGCCCACGAGCACAATCGTGCCGACGCCAACGCGGGGTGCACGGAGTCCGGCTACGGGGGGAGCGCGACCTCTTATCTCACGCCGTACGACCGAAGCTCGGTCATGCACTACAAGTACAGCTCGTGCGGGATCAATGGAAACTACGACGACACCGGGCTTTCCGCCTACGATCGCCTGTCGCTTCGCATCCTATACCCCGAGGACGATCGGGCTGCCGAGTACACGGGGACCACAGTCGTTCGCACGACGGACACCCTGTCGCTCATGTCGGGTCTACAAGCCGCTGGAGCCAATATCGGGTACGTGGCAAGCGGTTTTCAGTGGAGGCTCAACGGGGTTCTTTACAGCACGAGCAGCACGCTGAACACAAGCCTCGCCTCTGGAAACTACCAGCTTCAGATCAGCCACCGCGATTTCCTTGGAAGAACCTTCAGCGGGGAGGCGATGGTTCGGGTCCTCACCCCCCAAGCGTTTGATCAATCCATCGCGGCCCCTATCGCCGCAACGTTGCCCCTCCTCTAGAAAGACGTGGTGCCAGAAATCCGATGGAGCCCTCAGGAAACTGAGCAAGTCGGTGGCTCGCCTCGTGCTCGCTTCCGAGGAGAGGACACGGCCCGCATGAAAAAGTGATCAAGATTTTTGCGTTCCCCCCCGCGCCCCGCGTAGACATAAGAGGGGCACGAGCCCCAACCATGCGAAGTCCTTTCGCCCAAAAGCAAGCGAGCCGTTTCCCATGGCAACGGGATCGGTCCAACCGGAAGCTGCGGCAGCGTCGGCGTCTTCGAGCGCTCCTCGCCGGGTGGAAAAACCGACTCCGCTTGGCAGCACTCGATTTTCGCCATGGCGCATTTCGGCTCATGGCGCTCGGTTCCACCGTCGGGCTGCTTCTCGCAGCTCATCATGGGCTTGCTTGGCTAAAGTCCACGCCACGCCTGGGCATTCGAGAAATACAGGTCGTGGGGAATCGCTGGATTACCAGAGACGAAGTCCTCCGACGTGCAGGAGTGTCGCTGGGCATGAACGTTCTGGCCATTTCCACGTCCTCGGTGGAGAAATCGCTGGAGCAAAGCCCCTGGGTTGGACAGGCCAGGACGACTCGCCACCTGCCCCATCGCATTTCGATCCACGTGGCCGAGCGGAAACCGGCCGCAGTTGTCCTGCTCGATGCCCCATACCTCGCCGAGGCCAGCGGGAACCTGTTCAAGCGCGCTGCCCTGGAAAACGGAGAGGGCGACTCGCTGCCGATTGTCACGGGACTCGGCCGCGAGCTTTGGACACGCGACCCCGAGGCGGGAGCCACGCTGGTGAGGTACGCACTGGCAATCCTCGACCGTTGGCATGAGGGCAGGGATCGCCCTGCAATTGGCGAGGTCCACGTGGACCGCGCCGGAGTAACCCTGTTTACCAAGAAAGGGGCCATGGCCGTCTATCTCGGGCAGGTCCCCGATGACCAGCGAGAGGCGCAGCTGGAACGTTTTGACCTGGCGTGGTCTGCCCTGTCATCAGATGAGCAGGCAGCCACCCGCGAAATGCACCTTGAGAATGCGATTCGGCCTGACCGCATTACGGTTAGGCTCGAGCGTCTAGGGAGTGAGGGATAAGAATGGCCAAGGCCAAGCGGGATGAGCTCATCGTCGGGCTGGATATTGGCACCACCAAGATTGCCTGCATTGTCGGCGAGACGACCGAGGACGGAATTGACATCATCGGCATTGGCACCGCCCCGTCCCGGGGCCTGCGCAAGGGCGTCGTGGTCAATATCGACTCGACTGTCCAGTCAATCGAGAAGGCCGTGGAAGAAGCTTCGCACATGGCGGGCTGCCAGGTGACGAGCGTCCATGCCGGAATCGCCGGTGGGCATATCAAGGGCCTGAATTCCCACGGCACGGTCGCCGTGAAGGACAAGGAGGTCCGTGAAGGGGACATCGCCCGCGTGCTCGAAAGCGCGAAGGCCGTGGCGATCCCCATGGACCGGGAGATCATCCACGTCTTGCCACAGGAGTACATCGTTGACGAGCAGGACGGCATTCGCGAGCCCCTCGGCATGGCCGGAGTCCGCCTTGAAGCCAAGGTGCATATCGTCACGGCCTCGGTGACGTCGGCGCAGAACATCGTCAAGTGCTGCAATCGCGTGGGCCTGCAAGTCGCAGACATCGTCCTCGAGCCCCTGGCATCCGCCGAGGCCGTCCTTCATGATGATGAGAAGGAGCTCGGCGTAGCGCTCGTTGATATTGGAGGGGGCACTACGGACATCGCCATCTTCTCGGACGGCGCCATCGTGCACACGAGCGTCCTACCTATCGGGGGGAACCACCTGACGAACGACATCGCGGTAGGGTTGCGCACGCCGCTCGACGCTGCGGAGAAGATCAAGCAGAAGCACGGATGCGCCTTGATCTCGCTGGTCGATGCGGAGGAGACCATCGAGGCACCTTCTGTGGGCGGGAGGCCTGCGCGCGTGCTGTCCCGCCAGATCCTCGCGGAGATCGTCATGCCCCGCATGGAGGAGATCTTCGATCACGTGCGCAAGGAGCTCGAGAAAAGCGGGTTCGAGGACCTTCTCGCCTCGGGCGTGGTGCTCACTGGCGGGACAACGCTCCTGGAGGGCACGGCCGAGCTTGCAGAAGAGGTTCTGGGGCTTCCAGCCCGCAGGGGCGCACCCAAGAGCATTGGGGGCCTGGTCGACGTCGTCAAGTCACCGGTCTACGCGACCGGGGTGGGCCTCGTGCTCCATGGCGCGCAAAAGGAACGGATGGGGATATCTGGCCTGCGAGGGCAAGATAAGGGAGTGTTCTCGAGGATGAAGAGCTGGTTCAAGGAGGCCTTCTGATCGCCGAGGATCGCGCCGTGCACCCACCGGAGGCATGCTGGGCGCCGCCGAGCCGTCCTCTATAAGCCCAACAATAAATTTCTCAGTAAAAAGTTCGCCAAAAACTTGCCCCGGATCCCCGTCCTTCAGATAACGGGAGCACGGGGAGGAATATCCATGGCACTCCTGGAATTCGACGAGGTCCAGCAAGCTCGAATCAAGGTCATTGGCGTGGGCGGCGGCGGTGGCAACGCGGTCAACACGATGATCACCTCGCAGCTCGACGGAGTGGAGTTCGTCGCGGCCAATACCGATTGCCAAGCCCTGGAGGCTCACCTCGCGCCGATCAAGGTCCAGCTCGGCAGCGACATCACGCGCGGCCTTGGTGCCGGGGCAAACCCAGAGGTCGGCCGCACTGCCGCTACGGAGTCGGTAGACCGAATTCGCGAGATCATCGAAGGGGCGGACATGGTGTTCGTCACCGCGGGGATGGGTGGAGGCACCGGAACAGGTGCTGCCCCGGTGATCGCCAGGGTCGCCAGGGAGTGCGGGGCTCTTACCGTTGGGGTAGTGACGAAGCCCTTCCTCTTTGAAGGGAAGAAGCGCCGACGCCAGGCCGAAGAGGGAATTGCCGCCCTCCAGGAAGAGGTGGACTCCCTCATCACCATCCCGAACCAGCGCCTCCTCTCCGTCGCTGGCCAGAACATGACAATGCTCGACGCCTTCCGCAAGGCGGACGAAGTGCTCCTCAACGCAGTCCAGGGGATCAGCGACTTGATCAACGTGACCGGCCTCGTCAACGTGGACTTCGCAGACGTGCGCACGGTGATGTCGAACATGGGGCGGGCCCTCATGGGAACCGGGCGTGCATCGGGCGACCGCCGCGCGCTCGAGGCTGCACAGCAAGCCATAAGCTCGCCGCTCCTCGACGATGTTTCAATCTCGGGTGCAACGGGCATCCTGATTAACATCACCGGTGGACCTGACTTGACCCTCTTCGAAGTCAACGAGGCCGCCAGCCTCATCCAAGAAGCCGCCCATGAGGACGCGAACATCATTTTTGGCTCGGTGATCGACCCGTCCATCAAGGAGGACGTGCGCATCACGGTCATCGCCACGGGATTTGACAGGGGTGCCGAGGCCCACGAGCGTTTTGGGCGGCGCAGCACCCAAGGAGCAGGGAAGACCACGGTCTCCATGGATCCTGTCCCCCAAGCCACTTCTCAGCAGATCACCCTCCCTTACGGAGAGAACCGCGAGGGGAAGATCGCGACGCCCATCCCACGCCCAACCGTGATGCCTCGACGGACCGTGGGAGAGATCATGGTCCAACCCGCAAACCTTCCCTCCGCTGAGATGCAGCCCGTGGGCCCCGCGGTGGTCATCGAGGTCGACGGAGAGACCAGCGATCGCCATGTCCGGGACACCGCCCCGGTTTCAGCGCCAGCACACGTCGCGTTGGGTTCGGGGCCTGCCGCCACGCCAGGTGAAGGCAAGCCAGCGATAGCACCCTCGCGTCGAACCGCCTCCTCGGGAGTCCAGCGCCAAACCCTCGCGCAGGTCCTCGCCGAAGTCGAAGTGGAAGACGAGCTCGACATCCCCACGTTCCTCCGCCGCCACTCATCGATTCCGACCGGCTAGCGGAACGCGCGAGCCACCCTGGCCCAAGCCAAATCCGCACGCCTCCTCGCGTATACTCCCTAAGGTGCTTTTCCTCGAGTCGCACGCCCGAGTTCTCGTGGTCCTTCATGCCATTCTGGGAGCGGCCACCGTGGCGGCCACAACACACTGCTTCGCCTGGACGTGGCGATTTCCGCGGGGGAACTTCTCCCGTTTCCACGGCGCCCGCTGGCTTGCGACAACGGCGCTGGTGCTCTATGCGGCACAATTTGTCCTCGGGAACCTGATGTACCCCGTGTACAAGGTACGGGTGCGGGCGGAGTTTCTCGACCTTCCGTCGGCGGTGGCAGAGGAAGCGAAGGTGAGGCAGGCGGCGCGAGACCTGGTGGATGATCGCCGGCGGGCAGAACCCGGTGGCGCCCAGAGCCACGTGGGACCTTCCCGGCGAGTAGAGGCACCTCGAGGTCTTTCCCACATCGCCCGCCTCTTTGACATCAAGGAGCACTGGGCTGCCCTCGGGCTCGTGCTGGCATTGGCGACGTGCTTGCTCACGTGGGGCTGGAATCCTCACAAGGATGGGCCAGGCGGATCCCGCCTGATTCTCGTTCTCTCGGCCGGAGCAGCCACCTGCGCGTGGTTCGCAGGCGTCGTCGGAATTATCTGCTCTTCGTTCCGCTCGATGGGCGGAGTTCTCTGAGCTGCGACCTCACGGATCGCGTTCTTTCGGCCGATCTTTCTCGAAAAACGCTTGCCTCTCGATCGTCGGAAGCTAAAATGCCGCACAGCTCCACGCGACTCTCGAGAGTCGAGGGAAGAGACTTCACGGAGGAACCATCCATGGCAAAGAAAAGCAACGGCAAGGCAAAGGCAGCGGCCAAGAAGGTAACGAGAGAGGTACTCGTAGTCGGAACCAAGGTAAAGGACGTTGTGAAGGCCGCTGGCCTTCAGAGCTCGGGTGAGCTCATCGACGCCGTTTCCGGGAAGGTGCACGACATCCTCGTGGCCGCGATTGCGCGCGCCAACGAGAACGGACGCAAGACCGTCCGCGCCCACGACTTGTAAACCAAGACTGGGTAGAAGCAAGAAGCGGCGCCCCGCGTAGAGCGAGGGCGCTTGTTTTTTTCGGGTACTCTCAAGAGCGCCCGAGCAGCCCGTCAGCGAGCGGCCAGGAATGCGGCGCGCATGGCCGGAACCGGTGCTGGAATGTTCGTCATGAGCGTGAAAGCGCGCGCCGCCTGATGGATCAGCATGTTCCCGCCATCCATGACCCGGACTCCACTCGCCTTGGCTTCGGTCAATAGCCGTGGCTCACGGTGATACACGAGAGAGCAAGCGAGAGCCCTCTTCGGCATGAGCTCAACAGGTACCCGCTCTGGGAGAGCACGCTCGCCATCTTCACTGAGCGACGCCGACGTCGCATCGACCAGCAGCACCGCTTCCCCGACGAGCCGCGCCAACGCCTCCTCCGTCCAGAGCAACACCTCGGTCGCGCCCAGGTCGAGGAGTCCAAGGGCATCTTCAGTTCTTCTTGCCACGGCTGAGATAGTGAACCGCCCCTGCAAGGCGGCTACCACGGACCGAGCCGCCCCACCGGAACCCAGGACCAGCGCCCTTCCGCCGGACTCCATGAGGTCTGGCGCGAATTCGGCCAGGGCATCCGCGAAGCCTCCCACGTCGGTGTTGAACCCCGTGATGAGCCCGTCGCTCCCCCTGACCAGGGTGTTCACCGCTCCGACGGCCTCTGCCAGCCTATCGAGTCGATCGCAGAGCCCGAGGACTTCGCGCTTGAACGGCACCGTCACGTTCGCTCCGATGAAACCGAGCGCCCTAAGGCCTCGCACCGCCAGCTTGATCTGCCCCGGCTCCACGGGCAGTGCTACGTAGACCCCATCAAACCCGGTCGCTTCGTAGGCGGCATTGTGCAAGAGCGGCGACAGGGAATGATCCACGGGCGATCCCATGACGCCAGCAATTCGAGTCCTTGCGCTAATTCTCATGAATGAACACCTGGACGCATCGCACCTACCCCCGCACTACTACCTGCCCGCCCCCTTTGAGTTGGGCCGCTCTCAGCGCGGTCGCGGCATCTCTGACGAGCCTCGCAAAAGAGCACCGCTCGGCCCTCATGGCCGCTACTCCCACGGAAACCGTGGGCAAGATCGTTTGACCCTCTAAGGCTAGAGGCCCATCAAGCTGTACTGCCGTGGCCAATCGCCGTCCTGCTTTCTCTGCTCCCTCGAGACTCGTGCATGGGAGCAGCACAAGGATGCGCCCTTCGGCGCTCATCACCGCGTGGTCGATCTCGCGAATCACTCCATGCACCCGACGCGCCACTCGCAGCTTCAACGCCTCCCATGCCGCGGTGGATACCTCCCGCACGCTCGAATCGTCTAGTCCCACAAGGCATGCGGACAGCAACTGACCGTAGCGACGGACCCGCTTGAGCTCGATCTGCGCCAGAGCGTGAAAGAACTCGAACCGGTAGAGCCCGGTCACAGGATCGATCCCTGGCCTCGCGGTCATCTGAAGGCGGGGCAAGGTCCCGCGGGCGTGCGGGCGCGCTTGCGAGATCTCCCCAAGCCCCCAATCGTCCTGGGCGAACGGCGCCTCCATGACCTGGGTAACGCTTTCCGTGGTGACTCGCGGACCGTCCACATCTGAGCCCGAAGGATCGCTCTCTTTCATCCCTCTCCTTTCACGCGTTGTTCATCCGACGAGCTGGCACTGCGTGAAACATCCCTAGCACGCTCCACGCGAGCGTCCAGCGATCCACGAGAAAGCCGCACGGCAATGAGCTCGCCGACCTGGACAGCGCGCGCATCCGTCACGACCCTCCCCTCACCCGTGAGGGCCACCGCGTATCCACGCTCGAGCACCTTCAGCGGACTCATCGCGTCGAGACGACCGGACGTCGCGGCAAGGTCACGCCGTCGCCTGAAGAACCCGGCCCGCATCGCCGCATGGAGCCTCGCCGCGAGCTCGGCTACCCTCGCGTGGTCCTCGGCGAGGCGAGCCCTCGGGTGAAGGGAATGCAGCCGGCTCTCCAGCTCCGCAAGCTCCCGGCGGTGAGTAGCCAGCCGCCCACGAACCAGCTCTCCTTGACGGGCGAGCGTGTCGTCCAGCCGCTGCCGCACCCTGTCGATGCGGCGGGCAGGGTGCTGAAGGTTCGCCTCGAGTCTCTGCAGGCGAGCCCTTTGGCTCGAAAGCAATACCCGCGCCTCGCGCGCAAGCCGCGCTTCGAGACGGGTCAGCTCAGCTAAGAGCACAGCACGCTCGGGCACCGCCAATTCCCCGGCTGCCGTGGGCGTAGCCGCGCGAACATCGGCGACCAGGTCCGCCAGCGTCACGTCAATCTCATGCCCCACGGCGCTAATTACCGGCACCGGGCAAGCGGCCATGGCACGAGCTACCATTTCGTCATTGAACGCCGACAGGTCTTCCGCCGAGCCCCCACCACGGCCCACGATCACCACGTCGATGCCTTGCACGCAGCCCACCCGCTCGATCGCCCGGGCAATCTCCAGGGCCGCGCCATCCCCTTGGACGCGGGTGGGAGACACCAGGATGGGGAGCGGGAACCGCCGCTCAATCACCCGAATAATGTCCCGCACCGCCGCGCCGGTGGGCGAGGTGACGACGCCGATTCGCCTTGGAAACCGAGGGAGAGGTCGCTTGCGCGCAGGATCAAGGAGCCCCTCAGCCAGGAGCTTCTTCTTGAGCTGCTCCAAGGCGAGCGCGGCCGCTCCCAGCCCTGCGGGCTCCACGGCCTCCACGTAAAGCTGGAACTTCCCCTGCTCGGGGTAGATGCCCAGCTTTCCTCGCACGAGGAAGCGTTTTCCATCTTCCAGGCGGAACCGCAGCCGTGCAGCCAGGGCCCGCCACATGACCGCCGGAAGCTGTGCCCCTTCGTCCTTGAGCACGAAGTACTGGTGGCCGGACCCTGGCGTGCGCAGGCTCGAAATCTCGCCCTCGACCCACACCACGCCCACCTGCTCCTCGAGAAGAAAGGAGGCTGTTCGGACCAGCAAGTCCACGGTGAAAGGCCGCTCGCGGTCTCCTTGGCGGAGCATGGCCACTTCGCAAGCGGGCGCCTGGTTCGTCGTGCGGGTGCCTAGCGGAAGTGCCTCCTTAAGCCCACTTCTCGCCCCACGGCCACGCTTTTCCACGCTCCAGTTTTTCGCACGAACGTCGCACCTCGGGAAGACATTTCCGGTCACTTGCCCCGAGAGAACAGGTCGGCCTCCTGCTTGAAGCGCGAGAGATCGTTCGCCGTAGCCTCGCGCCACCTCAGCAGATCGTCATGCAGGCCCGAGTACCCCCACATTCCGTCGGGACCGCAGGCCACGGGAACGACCCGCCCGGTCGTCGTGATCACCCTCGCCTTCTTCGCTTCCGGGCTGTCCCGTTCCACCCTTGCGCGGGTTCCGAGCCCTTCCGCATTGTGGCCCAGTTCTGCGAGAGGATCGCCGAGCATGTTCTGAGCAGCGAAGAACTCCCTGGAGCTTGCTGAGTCCACGGCCACTTTCAGCCTCTTGAGCTCCCGCTCGCTAATGTGGGCGGGGAAGTCCTTCACGAGCAGCGCTGCGAGCTCTCGTTGGTACTTCCATACCGTGTCCACCGCCCAGCGCGACTCGGTCTCCAGGACATCAAAAAGCACTCGCGCGTCGCGGGTCGCCATGGCGAGGTGCAAGCGATCAAAGGCTGCTTCTGGTCCGGAGGCAGCGGACCCACAGCCCCAAATCCACGCGGCGAGAACCAAAGCTGCTGCCCGGATCCACATGCCTCGGTTTTACACAACGTGCTAGGATTCGCCCACTTCATTCCGAAATGTCCGATAAGTCCAGCATTTCGCCTCTCCGGGGTCGTTCTGGCCCAGGATCTCGAACCATCGACCCAGAGCTGGTCGCGCTGAGGCACTTGCGCCCCGCGGTCGGTCCGGTGCTTGCCATCACGGTCGTGGGCCTATCCCTATACCTGATCATTCAGCTGAGGGCAGACCTCGTGTTCTCACTCAAGCCGCGAGCCCCGCTGAACCTAGGCGATGCGGCTGAGCTCCATCGGAACGGTCGCGCGTTCCCCGACAATGAACATGTGGCTTTCCACGCGGCGCCGGATCATTCGCTACCCATGCGCCTCCCCGATCGACTGGCTTCCGGAAGTCGTATCGTCCCGGTGCTGGGCACCGCCGGTAGGCTTTGGATTCATTTTGAAGCAGAAGCCCATCGCGCAAGAATCGCCCACAATGAAACCCACGCGGGACGGCTTCGCGCCCTGGATAAGTTGGGGTTCGCCGAGGAGCTGCGGGCCCACGTGAAATCGCTCCAGCCGGTGCCCCGATTTGTTGACGTGCGCAAGCTCTTCGAGCCCGGCCCGTCCTTCGTGGATGTCCATGGAGATCCGATTCACCCGAGCGCCGCGACTCCCGTCGAAGTCCAGCAACGGATCGACGGTGTTCACCTGGTGACGCTCTACAAAACCGATCGCGTGAAGGACGAATCTGAAGCACGCACGCTGCTCGTCACCGCGGGGCTTGCTCCCTCGTCGAATGCACCCCTGGCAACGAAAATGAGCTGGACGTTTGAGGTGCCATGGGTCGGCCCAGCCCAAGGCATCCACGCCTCCTTGGCGGGCGTGAAATACCACGGGGCGCTTGTACAGCCAATGGTCGAGCACCATCGAACGACCTGGCAGGAGTTGATCGTCGACAAGGAAGCTGGCTTGCTGCGGGTTGACCAGAAGGCGGTACCTATCGCCTCCGTAGAACGGGTGTCGTTTCGCATCCGCCCGACCATCCCCACCGACGCCGCAGTCCTCATCGAAGGCCAGGCGCCAAGAGGCTACTGGTACGTCCCCGTCCTGCTCGGGATCATGGCGCTCACCTCGGTGCTCATGATATGGAGCCTCGTTCGGTCGCTAAGGCCTGTAATCCGTCCATTTGAAGGAGTTGACGTTGGCAACCCTCCGCCTGTTTGATTCATTCCAAAAGCGCAAGGTCGAATTCGTGCCCTGCGTGCCGGGAGAAGTCCGCATGTACCTGTGCGGCCCTACCGTGCAAAGCTCGCCACACATTGGGCATGCCCGGGGTGCCGTAGCCTTTGACGTGGTACGCAGGACCTTCGCCTGGCGCGGATACAAGGTAACGTTTGTCCGAAATATCACGGACATCGACGACAAGATCATCAAGCGAGCGGCAGAGCTCGGCATGACGCCCAAGGAGCTCGCGCAGCGCCACGCCGATGACTACCGCGCAAGCATGGCCGCAGTCGGGGTCTCGCCGCCAGACCACGAGCCTCTCGTCACAGAAAACATCCCGCAAATCATCAGCCTGATTGGTCGGCTTATCGACCGAGGCTGTGCGTACCCCTCGGGCGGAGACGTGTACTTCGCTGTCGAATCGTTTCCAGCGTACGGCGCGCTCAGCGGCCAGACCATCGAGGAGCTACGGGCAGGAGCACGCGTCGAGCCAGGGGAGCACAAGCGAAACCCTCTCGACTTCGCGCTCTGGAAGGCAGCGAAGCCAGGGGAGCCCTTCTGGGAATCGCCCTGGGGTCCTGGGCGCCCGGGGTGGCATATCGAGTGCTCCGCCATGACCATGCGTTACCTTGGAGACACGTTCGACATCCACGGCGGCGGCAAGGACCTAGTGTTTCCGCACCACGAGAACGAAATCGCGCAATCCCAGGGTGCAACCGGTCCAGGGACCTTTTCGCGCTACTGGATGCACAACGGGTTCGTCAATTTCAACGACGAGAAGATGTCCAAGTCCCTCGGAAACGTCTTCCTCGTCTCCGACCTCACAAAGAAGTACGAAGGCGAAACCGTTCGTTTCTTCCTCATCCAAACCCACTATCGGTCGCCCATCAACTTCGAGGTTGGTGAGAAGGACGCCCGTCCGGTTTTTCCAGGTCTCGAAGAGGCCGAGCGTCGACTCGACTATTTCTACTCCACCCTCTTGCGCCTCGAGGACTTTCTAGGCGAGCAGCGGGAAGCAAGCGGCCCCGTGCTTGCCGACGCCGAGCGCTTGATTCCAGCCCTCCAGGAAGCGATGGACGACGATTTCAACACCTCTGTCGCCGTTGCTGAGCTGGGAGAAGCCGCGAAGCTGGCGAACAAGCTCATGGATGACCCAAAGTCGGCGCCCAAGGACCTCCGACGACGCAGCTTGGCGCGCCTCTACAACGACATCCGAGGTGCCGGGACCGGTGCCCTTGGCCTCTTCGGGCAAGATCCCCGTGCTTTCGTGGTTCGTCGTCGCTCGCGCCTGGCCGCCACCAAGGGGATCGACGAAGCAGCGATAGAAAACCGTCTCGTCTTGCGGGAAACCGCACGAAAGGCAAAGGACTTCGCTCACGCAGACCAGCTCCGGGCAGAGCTGCGCGACCTTGGGGTTGAGGTCATGGATACGCCACGAGGACCCGATTGGCGCATCAGGGAGTAGCGAGGCGCGAGGCCTAGAGCTCCAGCTTCCTAAATCGACCCTCCACGAGCCGCCACCTTCCCGAGGGACCAGCGACCAATCCCTTAATCCCCGGCTCGGGCACGACATCAATTTCAACGCGACGCGCGCCCGAGGCGGGCTCTGGTCGGTAACCCACCGGAAGCTCCAAGAGTACCCTCGGACTTCCAGCGACTTCCACCACCCAGGTGCCCGCGCTGCTGACCAGCAGCCACTCGAGCGGGGACTTTCGGGTCAATTCCTCCTCGAGGACTGTAACGTCGCCAGCGCGGGGAAGGAAAATCCGGACCACCTTGCGCTGTCCACTTGCGAGCAGGACGTCCATCCCGCCATTTCTCGGCGTGAACGCAAAGCGAGCCCCTCGCGTGACCGTCTTGGCCTCGAGGCCAAGGGTCTTGAGCGCGTGATCCAGCGACCTGGCACCGGACACGACGACAGGCATCCCTGCCGTTGGCCGTGCTTGGCCCAGGAGGTCTGCGTCCGCTTCACGCTCCTCCTCGGTGTATAGCTTCGCGAGGCGCGTGGCCACTTGTTGATTCGGTCGCCTATGGAGCGACTCGCGGTAGTGCTCCTTGGCTTCGGCCCACGCCCCCTCGTCCTCGGCAATGCGCCCTAAGTTGTAGTATGCCGAACCCAGTGCCGAGTCGTCCGCTCCGACGAGCGCCAAGGCGTGCGTCGTCGCATCACGCGCCCCTTTCTTGTCCCCCACTTGCAAGCGGCACCAGCCGAGGTTGAGCCAGGCCTGTCCCAGTGAAGGATCTCCCTCAATCGCAAGCTCGTATTCGGACAGCGCCTCCCGCCACTTCCCAGCACGTGCAAGCCGGTCACCCTCGGCGTTCGCGGCACGGGCCGCCTCCGGGTCCACCTGCTGTAGGCGTGACGAGGCTTCGCGGGCGTCGGGAAACCTCGTGACGCTCGAGTCAACTCGCCCACGATCAACGTGGGCTTGCTCGCAGGAAGCCTGAAGAAGAAGAAGGAAGACCAGCGCCCGGCTCACGCTCGCTAAGTTCTATCGCGGCTGCCGCGCACCGTAAACGTCAATGGTGCCCCATCTGAGGCCTCGCCACCATGAAACCCGTCGCCCAGGCGGAGACCACTCGCCGTGGTTCGCACCTCGACCGGGGTCATGCTTCGCGGATTTCTCGAGCGCACAGAGACCTGAACCAAGTTTTCGCCCGCCTGCCAGCTCAATCTTCTCGAGGAGAACTGCCGAACCAGCACGATGCGCCCAGCCCCCCCAACGATTTCTAGAACAGACTTGCCGCCGCGAAGCCATGCCCGTCGATCGTTCACCGCGACCTCCAGTGAGTCCTGTAACTTCTTGGACAGGTAGCCTCGCAGCCTCTCTTTCTCGCGATGCTCCAGGCTTCCGCTTCCGTCTTGGTCGAACTGCTCGTGGAGCGCGGCAGCCTCCTCACCAGGAGGCACTTCATAGCGCGCGACGATCAGCGCCCGATTTCCGAGCTCCATGGAAATCGAAAGAGGCGAAACGCGCTCATGCGCAAGCGCGGTCGACCAGACGAATGAAAAGGCGAGCCAGGAGTACTTCACGACTTGCTCGCATCCTCGCTCAGGTACGCGAGGATCACTTCGTCGAGGCTCTTCTCCGAGATGAGATCTTGGCCGAAGATGCTTTCCGGTGGCGTCGGGTCGGACGCCTCACGTGGATGGTCGCCAGTCCCAACCTGCTGCCCCACCTGGGAGCCTTGACCAATCACGAGTGGCGGGCTGCCCACGATAACTGCGGGCTTTGCTGGTGCAGCCTTGGGTGATGGTGACGCTCGCACAGCGAGCGCGGGTGTCGCCGGAACGACAGGCGCCTTTGTGGTGTGGGGCACTTGGTTGGCGGGGCTGCCCGACATGCGCTCCGATCGCACTGGTGCCCCTAGCCCCTCCGAAGTGGGACTTGGTGGTGGGTGGGTGGGCTTGGATTGTGGACTGTCGCTTGGGCGTCCCAGCGACTGAGTGCCCGCATTGCCAACGCGGCCGCTCTTCTCGAACGGCCGCTCTTGCATCCCCGGGCGAGAAACCCAGACCGTGGACACCGGTGCTTGGGGCTTTGCATGCTTTGCAGACGGAACAGGCGTGGCCTCGACGACCGGCTGCGAGGAGAGCTTCTGGAACGCGGCAGAAAGATCTACGTCACCCTCCTCACCGATGGGATCATGCACGTGCCATGCAGACGCAGGAGTCATCCGGCGCTCAGCGACTTGCGGCCCAATCGGAAGAGGCACGGTAACCGCCGCATCGTCGTCATCCAGCATCGCGGCGAGCGGATCGAACGAATCCGCGGCCCCGTCCAGCGATGGGTCCTTGCCCCCGAGCGAGCCCTCCTTAGCCACCCGCTGGTGCTCGGCAGGAACTTCGGGCAGCTCCATGGGCACCGTGAGCTCGGGACCCTTGTCCTCCGGAATCGAGTCAGCTGTCTCCTGAGTGTTGTCAGCTAGAGCTGGGGCTGGGCCCAGGTACCTCTCGATCTTATCGTCGTACTTACCTTTCTTGAGCTCCTTGAGCACCGACTTGTGCTGGGCTTGCATCAGCGAGCGGACAACCTCGACGTCGGCCTCCGCGTCGTAGACCATCTTCTTGGTGGTGATGATCACGCCTTCGTGGAAGAGGTGCGTAAACAGGTGAGGGTTCTGGACGCCTGAATCCTCCGTCTGGACGTGGAACAACCAGCCGCGATGACGGATGTTGTGGTTGAACCCATGTACCGGCGAGCGCGGCTTCGGCACGGCAGCGGACCATTCTAGCACGCCTATTGGCAGAGCCGAGCGATCACTTGCGCGTTCGTCCCACCTGCTTGAAAATCGAACCGTTAGTTGCTAGGAACATGGCTCTCGTACGAAAGGAACGATCTTGTCGACCCCGCGCGATTTGGAGCGGCGCTACCTCCACACCTTGAAGAGCTGGTTGGTCTCGTTACCACACGACCTCAAGGTGCTTTTCGAAGCCAAGGACGATCCCAACCTCGAGCGCCCGGCACGAGAGACGGCTGCAGGAGCTATCCTGTACGTGCTGAACACCGAGCCCGGTGAGCACGATTTCGTCGGGTTCGCCGACGACGCCATCCTCCTCCGTGAGGCATTGCGGGCAGTCGTGCAAGAAGGCGGCGAAGGGGCCGTCGACTTCAAATCGCGCTTCGAAGAGCACTACGCAACTCTCGACAACGACCTCACGCTTTGCCAAGAGGTGATGGGGGAAACGTACACGTGGCTGGCGGGAAAGATCGCCGACCTCCAAAAGCTCGTCTACAAGGGGAAAAAGGTCTCGCAGTATCTCGACGATGAAGAGGACAGCGAGCTTCTGTACGAAGACGGCCTCGCCTTTGCGACCGAGTACCCTATCGATGAGGAGCAGCTCTCGATGCGGGTGAAGAAGGCCGAGACGATTCTTGAGCCACTCCGTCGCAGGGCAGCCAGCGAGAAGAAGAAGATCGCTTAGCCAAGGAACGGCAGCCGACCGCGCCCTAGAGGTCGACCTGCTCGAAATCGCCCACCGATTCCCCGAGGAACCTAGACGCCAGCTCGCCCAGGCGGGAGGCGTCCGAAACAAAACACCGCAGCTGTCCGCCCATGCTCCGCTCGCCCAGCGATTCCACCTGGATTTCGCCGCGGGAGACCAAGACATCCCGAGCGGCATGTGCCATGGCCGTAGCAGAGTCCACGAGAGTCACGCTGCGTCCGAACGCATCCCTAGCCGCAACCTGAAGCATTGATGAAAGCAGCGGGTAGTGGGTGCAACCCAAGACGAGCGTGTCAATCGCAGGGTCCTTGGCCGCAAGCTCGCGCAGGTATCGCCGTGCCACGGCAAGAGTGATTTCGTCATCGGTCCACCCCTCTTCCGCCAGCGGAACCAAGAGCGGGCAGGCCTGACCCGTTACCGAGATGGAGGGATTCAACCTCTTGAGGGCTTCTTCGTACGCGCGGGATCGGATGGTCCCCAAGGTGCCGATTACGCCCACGTGACCGGCCTGCGTCACACCAGCGGCAGCCCTTGCACCTGGCTCGACGGCCCCAAGGACCGGCACCTCGAACGCATTTCTCAGGACCGGAAGTGCATGCGCCGACGCGGTGTTGCATGCCACCATGAGGAGCTTGACCCTGTACTTGAGTAGGAAGCGAGCGCACGCCAAGGAATACCGCGCCACTGTTTCGGGGCTCTTCGAGCCATACGGGACCCGCGCCGTATCCCCCAAGTAAAACACTTCCTCGCCTGGCAGTTGAGCGCGAAGCGCCCGAACAACCGTGAGCCCACCAACGCCGGAATCAAACACGCCAATGGGAGCTTGGGTTCTTTGCACCGTCGTACCTTACGTGACCGCCCGGCGGCTCGCAACTTGGCTACGAAGCTTGCCGGCGCCAACCGCTGATGGCTACTTGGCCAGCCCCTGGAGGAGGGGTTCTACCTGGCCATTCGGATCTTGATGGGAGAAAGAACGCTCCACCGCGTCCTGGTATTTCCAGACTAGCTCCAAGAAAGTCATGGGCTTGCACTGCAGCGAGCCATAAAAACTGCCGATTCCAGGGAACAGGCGTTCGGCCAAGTCAAAATGACTCTCATTGATCAAGCCCTTCATGTCCCCACCGTAAAGCAATACTCACGCCACTAGGCGACCGGCTGGTCTATTTGGCTTGACTGGTCAAGCCTCGCACGTACTATTCAACTTGATTTTTCGAATAACCAATAACTTCTGCGCCTCTGGCGAAGGAGGTGCCCCTTGGGGAGTTCAAGATAGAATTCAGCGGTCGCGATCGAGCCCACGTCAAGCGAAAGGCGCTCGACTACTGGTACAACCACCGGGATTTTCTCAAGTTGAGCCTTCGCGACTTCTTCTCTCGTTGTCGCCTGAGCTCGGACGAGCGTACGATCACCTTCTCGTACGAAGAAACGCCCCGCTAGCGGTTGGCGACAATAACGCCCATGGAACAAGAGACGGAGCTTTTTCTAGCGCCCGACGGTGCCGAGTTGGCGGCTCGCGTTCGGGAGCTCATTCGCGCGGATAGCGGCGCAATCCTTCGCTTTGCTTCGGCCATCGCGGAGACAGGACAGGTTCCTCAGCCCGCGATTGCTCGCGCCTCGAGTGAAGAGGTATCCGCAATAGACCGCCTCTCCCCCGACATCGTCCGGGCCGAGCTCACGCGAACGCTCGTGTCTCGACATGTTCACCTGGCCCTGCAGTTCCTCCACGACGTAGGCGTCATAGCGAAGCTCCTTCCGGAGCTCGAGGCTACAGTCGATTTCTCTCAGGAAGCAGGGCGCAAGCACAAGGACGTCTGGGAGCACACCAAGCAGGTCGTGCGCCAATCCGTCCCCAACCCGACTGTACGCTGGGCCGCCCTTCTTCATGACATCGGCAAGGTTCCCACGCGGACCTTCACCGCAGACGGCAAGGTGCACTTTCACGGCCACGCCGAGGTGGGCGCCCGCATGTTCGACCGCATCTCGCGCCGACTCGGCATCGAGTCACCGTTTCGACAGAAGGTGCGCTTCCTCATCCTCCACCACTTGCGAGCGGGCCAGTACTCGGCTTCCTGGACCGATAGCGCAGTGCGGCGATTTGACCGTGAAATGAGTGAGAATCTTGCAGATCTCCTCGACTTGTCTCGCGCCGACATTACGTCCAAGCGCCCGGGCCGGAGACAAGAGCTCTTGAGGCAGATCCACGAGCTTGCCGAGCGCATTCAAACTGTACGGGAGCTCGATGCCAAGCAGCCGCCACTCCCGACCGGCCTGGGAACCGCCATCTCCGAGCGATACGGAATCCCTCCGTCGCGGAAGATCGGTGAGCTGAAGCAGGCACTGGAGGATGCTGTCGAGGAGGGCCTTCTCGAGGAGCGCCGGGAAAGTGAGTACTACTTGGAGTGGCTGGACAAGAGCGGCCTTGTGTAGTCGCTAGGACTTGTTGCTTTGAATCGAAATCCGCACCGGATCAAGGCGCACTCCAGGCAGGAGTTCCGGGTGGCTAAGAACTGCTAGGCCTGGATGCTCGCCGGCAAGAAGCTTCCTGACATGGCGACGGATTTCCGGACTGGTGAGAACGACGGAGTGCCGCGCGACAGAACCTCGCGCCACTTCCCGCCGCACCGCCTCGAGAATGTCGCGCGAGAGGGCTGGCTCGAGTGAGAGGTACTTCTCTCCGTTCACGCCAGCGATGGAATCCCGCAACACGTCCTCGATGGCTGGATCCAGGACAAGGACTTCCGGCTCACGGCACGCCCGCCCCTTTTCTGCGAGCGCGCCCAAGATATGCCGAAGGTTGCGACCTCCCTAACCAAGTCGGGGTGGGTTCGCTCGAGATCTTTGAGGAGCGCCTGGGTTTCATCGCCGTCGATGGCCAGTTGCTTGCCAGGCAAGGCATCCAAGGCAAAACGCGCCGAGACCTGTGCGATCCTCTCGGCCCCTTCGTAATGACCACGAATTGGACAATGGTAATGATGACAAAGAGAATCGCTCCCACGACGAAGTTACCGCGCACTGCCAAGGCACCGACGGCGCGAATGACTTCGCCGGCATCGGCCTGAAGGAGAATCAGGCGCGTCGAGCTCACGTTGAGGGCAAGCAGGAACAAGGTGGCAAGCAGGAGAATCGACGGGAAGGAGGCAAAACGTAACGCATCAGTCACGTAGGTGGTAGAGACCAAGAGAAGAACAGAAACTGCAATATTGAGTGAAATGAGGAGGTCCAGGAGCAGTGTCGGCAAGGGCACGATCATCATGCCGACAATCGCCACCACCCAGGCGGCCAACACCACATCGGCCCGAGCCACGAGTAACCCCGCGATTTCACCAAACCTTGTCGTCTCTCGCCTGGAAAGCACGGCGGCGCACTTTACCCTTTACTGGCAAGTGGTGGGAAGCGCGCTAGATTTGGAGGAGCTGGCCTGTATAATTTCGATCAACGCGCGAGCGAGCAAGGCCTGACATGGAGAGTCTAAAAAAGTATCGCAAGTCGGGCCTCGATCACTTCGTCAAGTTCGTGCGCGAGTTGCCCGTCATCCCGCCACAGAAGATCTTTTCGCGGCTCGAAGAGCTGGGCTACCGGGGACAAGAAGGGGCCCGCCGGGCTGTTTCGCTCATGGCGTATCGTCATGTCCGGCGGGTCAAGCGCTTGTACCTAGACGGCGTCAAGCGAGAGACCGTGTTGCCCAAGACGAACTACCTGTTCATTGGGCCCACGGGCTGCGGCAAGACCCACCTGATCGAGCTACTCTTCCAACATGTCCTCAAGCTGCCGACGGTCATCGTAGACATTACGACCTACTCGGAAACGGGCTATGTTGGCCAGGACCCGAGCACCATTGTGACGCGGCTGCTCCACGCCGCGGACGACAATCCACTACTCGCATCCATCGGTATCATTTGCCTGGACGAATTTGACAAGATCGCCTCGGGCCAGAACAACGCGATTTTCGCGGGTGCAGGGACCACCAAAGACGTGACCGGCATGGGCGTCCAGCGCGAGCTGCTCAAGATGTTCGAGGCAGGCGAAATCGTCGTGCCGCTCGAGCTTACCCATTCGACCTACGGCGATCACATCGTCATGTCCACGGCGGACGTGGCGTTCATCGCCTGCGGGGCGTTCTCTGGCTTTCAGCAGGTCGCACGACGTCGAGGAGCCCAAGACCACATCGGATTCGGCCGAAAGCCACAGCGGGTCGGAAGCATGGACGCCATCGCGGTCTCCTTTACCTCGGAAGAGGTCGAAAACGTCGCGAATTTCCAGGCGTATGGGTTCCTGCCCGAGCTCATGGCCCGATTCACCCGGGTAGTGCCGTTCAAGGCGTTAGACGCCGGGACGCTCAAGGACATCTTGAGATCCAGCGTGATTGACCGCCTCACCCGCGAATTTGACGATGAAGGGTTTCGCTTGGCGGTCACCGAAGAGGTGCTCGACCACGTGGTCGCAGAATCCTTGCGCCGCGAAACGGGAGCCCGTGGCTTGGCTTCAATTCTCACGCGCCACCTCGAAGACGCCGCGTTCGAAACGTTTGCCCAGCATCCAGGCGGCGAGGTTCGCGTGGAGCTCGCGGACGGCGAAATCCGCGTCGTAATCGAGCCGCTCGACTAGGAGCAGATCCCAAAGCCCCTAGCGGCGGCACATGGAGAGCGCCTGGGCCTTCGGCGGATCCACCCGCATGAGCCCAGCACAGGCGCCTTGGATCCATCGCCGAAGGTCCTCGTCCCGACCTTCGGCAGGCACCTGATCCGCCGTCAGCAGCGCCTCCTGATAGGGTATTTTGGCCTCCGCCTCCACCACGCGGGCAATGTCCTCGATATCCCCGATCCAGGATGCCCGTTCGACAGGCGCCCTCAAGTCTCCCGGAACAGGCGCACCGCGCATCTTGTCGGCAAACGCCGCGTGCAAGTCGCCAAGGCGCGAATTCCCGCCAATCACCCAACGGACGAGCCCGTACTTCACGACCTCCTGGTACAAGATCTGGGTCGTCTGGAACTGGTCTCTCGCCGACGTGACGACGCCGTCGAGGAATTGCTGCTCGGAAGAGGACTCCATGGGAAGCTCGTCAAAGTGCCGCCTCTCGCATTCGGCATGTGCCAAGACCGCTCGGGTGGCGGCCTCGCGGGCGGCCCCCGAATCTGATTCCAACAGCGCCTCGCGGGCGGCCTTGGCGTCCGTCGATTCCATCTTGCAGCTGGTAACGGGCTCGGGCGAGTTCACTGGGGTATAGGGCGGTGGAGGAGGAGGCTTTGCCGCGGCGCACCCCATGGAGACCGAAAAGGCGAGCAGCAGCGATCTGGACATGACCACATTTTAGCTGTAAACCACTTGCCTTCGATAGGAGCGTTTCACATGTCCGAGGAGCAAGCTGTCCAAACTACCCCTTCGCGCGACGAAAAGAAGTGCAAGGTGGAAGGGTGCAAGCGCCCTTACCGCGCGAAGAGCTACTGTAACGTTCACTACAAGAAATGGCGCCACGGGGAACTCCCGAAGGGCCGCTATAAGATCTGCACGAAGGAAGGATGCCGGAAGCCCCGGGCCCAAGGGAGCCTCTGTGCAGAGCACGCCGGAGGCGGAGAAGCCGCGGCGGCATAGAAGACCCGCCTTAGGCGTTCTTCGTACGCATGGACAAGATTCATATCGAAGGGGGGCACAGGCTCCGGGGTGAGGTGCGCGTGAGCGGCGCGAAAAACGCGGCACTCCCCATCTTGTGCTCCTCGATCTTGGCGGCCGACACGAGCGTGTACCGCAATGTGCCGGTCCTAAGAGATATTGCCACCATGGGCAAGCTCCTCAAAAACCTCGGCTGCGCGATCGAGGGGGAGCGAGCTGTCACGGTCGATTCGAGGCAAGTCAGCGGCTTTGAAGCCCCATATGAGCTCGTAAAAACAATGCGCGCCAGCGTGCTCGTTCTGGGCCCACTCGTCGCCCGCTATGGGCGAGCGCGCGTTTCCTTGCCTGGTGGCTGCGCGATCGGAGCACGGCCAATTGATCAGCACCTCAAGGGGCTCGAAGCCATGGGGGCCAGGATTTCTCTGGTCCACGGATATGTCGAAGCAAAGGCCAAGCGCCTGACCGGCGCACGAATTGTTTGCGACATTCCGACCGTCACCGGCACCGAAAACCTGATGATGGCTGCCGCCCTCGCCAAGGGGCACACCGTGATTGAGAACGCCGCCCGAGAACCCGAGGTAGAGGAGCTCGCTCGGGTGCTCAACAAAATGGGGGCGCGAATCCAAGGCGCCGGAACGTCGGCGATAGATATCGAGGGCGTGGATGAGCTGCACGGGATCGAGCACTCGGTGGTTCCGGACCGAATCGAGGCGGGCACGTTCATGGTGGCGGCCGCCATTACCCGGGGAGACGTGCTTGTTCGCGACTGCATGCCCGAGCACCTGGATGCTGTCATTGCCAAGCTTCGCACCGCTGGTGCAGAGGTGACCGTCGAGGAGGGTGGTGTTCGTGTCAGAGCGCGCCACGAGCTCAACGCGGTCGACATCACGACCCAGCCTTACCCTGGATTTCCCACCGACATGCAAGCCCAGTTCATGGTGCTTGCTTCGGTCGCTCTCGGCCAAAGCGTGATCACGGAAACGATATTTGAAAACCGCTACATGCACGTTCAGGAGCTGGCGCGGATGGGAGCGGACATCCACGTTGACGGCCGCACTTCCATCGTGCGTGGCGTACCCAAGCTTTCTGGAACCACCGTCATGGCGACGGACTTGCGGGCGTCTGCGTCGCTTATCCTGGCAGGCCTGGTGGCGTCGGGAAAAACCGAGGTACTTCGCGTCTACCACCTTGACCGGGGGTACGAAAAAATCGAGAAAAAGATCCGCCCCTTAGGGGCGAAGATCCGCCGAGCGCACGTCAAGGGGGAGCTGTGAAGAAGCCCCTTGTTCTCGCGCTCCCTAAGGGACGCGTGCACGAGGAAGCCGCGGCGCTCTTCCGTCGCGCAGGGTACGATCTTTCCGCGTCCCTCGGCAGCTCACGCAAGCTTATCCACGATTGCAAGGACCTGCGGGTGCTCGTCATCCGCTCCCAAGACGTGCCTACCTATGTCGAATATGGCGCCGCCGATCTTGGAATCGCGGGCAGCGACGTCCTGCTCGAGGCCGGTCGTGACCTCTACGAGCCTCTCGACCTGCGCATTGCTCCCTGTCGCATGTCCGTGGCCGAACCTCACGACCGCCCAGTGGACGAGCGAGGCCAAGTCCACCTGCGCATCGCGACCAAGTACCCCTCGTGCACGCGCAAGTACCTCGAGGAACGGGGGTTGGTCGCAGAGGTCATCAAGCTGTACGGATCCGTAGAGCTTGGTCCCATCATTGGCCTGGCCGACCGGATCGTTGACCTGGTCTCCTCGGGTGAAACGCTAAGGCAGAACGGCTTGCGCGAGATCGAGGTAATCATGAACGTAACGAGCCGACTTGTGGTCAACCGTGCCAGCTTCAAGCTTCGCCACGACGAGATCGATACCCTTCTCCGCCGGCTGCGCAAGGTGAGACCGGATTAGGCTACAATTGGCTGCTGGTCGAGTCGCCCCATGGCTCTCCCATCGGCAACAGTGCTCGCGCTAGCCCACGAAGTCCGGCTACACCCTCGTATTGCGTACCAGGGTCTACTCGCCCATGCCACCGATCGGGCGAAGCTTTGTGGACAGCTCCCCCGGCTAGTCCCATTTCGCCGCGCCTACCATGGCGCTATCGCCGTTGTCGACTGGGACCATCGCCTTCCCTCGAAGCACCTCGCCTTCCGCATTTACGCGTACTACGACGAAGCGTCCCTTTCCGCCGGCGAGGAGGCGTACGACAACCGGCTCGAAGAAATTGGCCAACGGGACCGATTCCCCGAGTTTGACGTGCCGGACTTCGACGGCCTGCCTGCCGACGAAGCGTACGAGGTTGAAATCACGCCGGAAGGCGACGTCTTGGGCTGCAGGCTGACGTCTGCGTGGCGTAGGGACGTGCGGGAGGTGGATGCGGTCGTAGGCGTGGGCATCGCTCGGGCGTCCGCCGAATACGCGCGCATTGCCGCGAGCGCGTCGGAGAGGCCCCGGCACCTAGGAGGCCTCGAGGCAGTGTCATGGACACCACCTTGCGAAAGTGGTCACCCGAGATGGACGCTCGACGTCTGGTACTTGCTCGCCTTCGATGGTCGCGTCGGCTCCGGCCGAGGCCTGCTCGTCGATCTCGACGAGCAGCGGGTGGTCGCAGTGCGTGATTTCTCGGTTCGCGCGGGTTAGGCGGGGCGGTCAGGCGCGCACGGAACGCCTTCTGCATCTCCACGGGAGCCGTGGGGCTCACGAGTGGCATCTTTGACGTGCGCCCGGGCGAACGGTGGCGAACTTTTCTGCTCGTCCTGAGCATTCTCGCGATTGTCGCCGCCTACATGATGGTCAAGGCGGTTCGCGACGCGGTATTCCTCTCGAAGTTCGGGGCGACCGAGCTCGCTTTTCTCTTCATTATCTTGGCGGTCACGGCAGGCGTCCTTTCCGCCGTGGGAACGCGCGTAGGCCAAAAGCACAGCATCCACGTGCGAATCCTGGCGACGCACGCCGTCGTCGCGGCCTCCCTGCTCGTCATCTGGATCGCCTTGCGGAAACACGTGCCAGGAACTGCCTGGGTTCTCTACGTGTGGTCGGCATTTTTTGGCCTGTTCGTGATCGCGAACTTCTGGCTCCTGGCAAACCAGCTTTATGACGCTCGGGCAGCAAAACGCATCTTCCCCCTCCTCGGTGCCGGCGCCATTCTCGGCGGGGTAGTCGGTGGGCAAGCGACTTCCCTCGCGCTGGTCGTAGGTGCGGTGGACCTGCTGCCCATCATTTCTGGCGGATTCGTCTTGTCGTCGCTCCTGGCTGCCGGCGCCTGGCGACTGCGCCAACGACCTGCGCCGCAAGCGGACTTAGAGCGGATCCCAGAACCCCGGACCGACCCACGCGCCAGCGAGCAGCCCGGCCCGCAAGAAACGACGAGGGAGGGGTTTTCGCTCTCAGCCCGCACCGATTCAGGGCCCGCGCACCCCACTCTTGGGGAAGGTTTTCGTCTCGTCAGCGACAATCGTTACCTGCGGCTTATCGCGGGCCTTCTCCTCCTCGCGACGCTCGCCACGACCCTCGTCGACCTCCAGCTCAAGGCGGTGGTCAAGGAACACTTCGGCTCACACCGGGACGAAATGGCCGCCTTCTTTGGCCAGCTAACGAAGATATTTTCGTTGGTCTCTCTGCTCGTGCAGGTGTTCGTCACGTCGCGCTTCCTCAAGCGATTTGGCGTGCGGACCGCCCTTTTGATTCTACC
Organism: Deltaproteobacteria bacterium; assembly: GCA_016210055.1. Lineage (GTDB taxonomy): Bacteria > Myxococcota_A > Polyangia > Haliangiales > SHYZ01 > JACQUZ01. Next base: position 46,690 of record JACQUZ010000092.1, read on the forward strand.
TGTGGCTCTCGCCCTCGGGGCAGGAGCCGTCACGTTTCACGTGTTCTTGGCGATTCCACTGGTCACAGCGGCCGCTCTTGCCAAGATCGGCGACGGTGGACTGCGATTTTCCCTCGACAAGGCGGCCATGGAGCTTCTCTACATCCCCGTCCCGGTGGCCGTAAAATCCAAGGCCAAGCCGGTCATTGACACGGTCGCCGACCGCACGGGAACCGCGCTCACCGGAATCACCTGGCTTGCCATCACCATTGCAAGCGGAGCGGACACGCCTGGCCTGGTCGTCATTGCGTCGACGGTAACCCTGGGGATTCTGGCCTCGTGGTTGTTCCTCATCCTACGCGCCAGGAGGGAGTACGTGCAGGCTTTCCGCGTGGCCCTCCCGGGCCCAGTCGTCGATCCGCACGAGCTGCGAGTCGATCTCCGCGACGCACGCCAATCGCGTGCCGTGTGGCAAGCGATCCGCGCGCGTGACGAGCGATCCGTCATTCTTGGCCTCGATGTGCTGGATGCCTCCCCTCTTCCCGTCCCGCCCAGGGATGTTCGCCCGCTTCTAGACCATCCGGCTGCAGAAGTGAGGGCTAGGGCTCTTCTTCACCTCGAGGCCGCAGAAGACACGACGGCGGTAGACAGGGCCATGCGCGCCCTTGGGGACGAGCACCAGGTCGTGCGTGAAGCTGCCGTGCGCTACCTCGCCCGAGCAAGCCCAGAAGTCCTCTTCGGGCTCGCCACTTCGCCCGACGCGCACGTTCGCCTCGCAGCCCTCGGGTGCATGGCCAAGCAAGGTCCGCACCACGCGCGCCTCGTTGCGGATCAAGTGCGCCAGATCCTTTCGGGCCCGCTGGCCGAGGACTTTCGCTTGCGCCTCGAGGTGGCCCATGCCCTCGCGTGGCTCCCTGTCTCTCTCACGAGGGAAAACCTTTTGCGCCTCCTCCTCGACGAGGACACGCGCGTGGCACGCGCTGCAGGCGTCAGCGCCGGTCGCCTCGGCGACGTGACCCATGTGCCCTCTCTTCTACGTGCTCTCGAGGACAAGCGACACCGCGCCTCGGCTCGGGCGGCGCTCCTGGGATACGGCACGGCTGCGATCCCTGCTCTTGAGCAGGCAATGGAAAGTCCTTCGATATCAAGGACGGTCAAGCAGGCCGTCCCTTCTCTCCTCGCCGCGCTTGGTACCCAAGCCGCTGCGGACGTGCTGGTCAAAGTACTTCCCGGAGAAGACACGCGAATTCGCACCCGCGTGGTGCGTGCCCTGTGGCGCATTCGCCGGAGCACGGAGGTCACGCTGGGAAGAGAAGCATTTGAGCGGGCGATGCTCCACGAGGCCAGGACCTACGCGCTGCACTTGGAGGCACTGGCACGCGAGGGTGCCGACGACGTGAGCTCGGGCGCACGGCTACTCCGTCGCGCCCTCGAGGAGAAGCTCGAGGACGACCTCGAGCGCATCTTCCGCCTCCTCGGCTTGCACTACCCAGAGCGTGAGATCCTTGCCGCCTATTACGGCATCAAGAACGGCGAGGCCAGTGTCCGTGCGAGCGCCCTGGAGCTTCTCGACAACCTCATCGAGAACCCGCTCAAGTCCGTGCTCTTGGCCCTTTTCGAAGAGAGCGGCACAGGCAGGGCCACGCCCGCCAGGACAGGGTGGCGCCGAGTTCCGCCGAGAAGTCGGGTGGAAACCCTCCGCGCCCTCGCGACGGATCCGGATCCCTGGCTTCGCTCGTGCGCACTATTTGCCATCGGCGAAGCCCAGATCGTAGAGCTGTCTCCCGAAGTGCACGCCGCCGCAAGCGATCCGGACCCACGCGTTCGCGAGGCTAGCCACCTGGCGGCAGGCCGACTGCAAAACGGAGCCACCCTGAGACCCGACTCGAATCATGCTCACGACGATTGAAAAGGTACTGTTCTTCCAGCAGTTGCCGCTCTTTCAGTCGGTTCCGACAGAAGCGCTCGCACACCTGTCTCACGTGTCGGAAGAAGTACACGCGTCCGATGGGGAAACATTGTTCCGCCCAGGAGACTTGGCAGACCGGGTGTACTTCGTCATGAGAGGTGAAGTCGAGCTGGAAGGCGAGCACGGGATCAGGGGAAAGAAGCCAGCAGGGAGCGACGTTGGGGCGTCCGCGCTCGTCGGAAAGGCTGGGGCAAGGCGGCTGTCTGCCCATGCCGTGGGACAAGTCGCCCTCCTTGTCGTCACCCGCGAGGATTTCTTTGAGGTCGTCGGCGAGCATCCCGAGCTGGCCGAGGCGCTGCTCATCGAGCTCGGGAATCGATGGGGCGCAGACAACCCCTGCAGCTTGGCGCTGGATCTCTCCCTCGTAGCTACCCCTTGACGCGTGGGGTGTCATGGATTTCCATGCCGTCGTGGGGCCTGGAAATGGAGATGTCGTCATCGTCGGGGCGGGACCGGCCGGAGTGAGCACGGCCCTCATGCTGCTCCGCGCTGTCCCGAGCGCCGCATCGCGCCTGATCGTGCTGGAACGGGCGAAGTTTCCCCGAGATAAGATATGCGCCGGAGCCATAGCAGCCAGAGGCGAGCGGGTCTTGCGTGAGCTTGACGCGGTCCCTGACGTTCCGTCGGCCTGGATCCACGGCATTTCACTTAGGTCAGCTGGGAAAGAAGCAGCCGTGGAGCTGACGGCGCCGATCGGCCGCGTGGTCCGCCGTCTCGAGTACGATGCTGCTCTCGTCGAAATCGCACGCCAGCGCGGCGTCAAGATAGTCGAGGATACCCAGGTGGTCGGTATCTCCCCCCTCGAGGAAGGAGCCCAGGTCGAAACCACCAGAGGCGTCTTGCGAGCCGCCGTTGTCGTTGGAGCTGACGGGGTAGGGAGTGTTGTCCGCAAGGCCATTGGTTGCGATGGCGCTGGCTCGCTGCGCGCTCAGGTGGTCGAAGTAGACACGGAACCCACAAGCTCGGACCGGAAGGCGAGCCTTCTGCACTTTGATCTCAACGACACCACGCTGGCGGGCTACACCTGGGACTTCCCGACGATCGTCGACGGACAACGGCTCATGTGCCGAGGCGTCTACCAGGTTCGTGGCGCTGGCGATACGACCGATGTAGGAACCAGGCTCGACGCACGCCTCGAAGCGCTAGGCCTCGATCCGACCCAATACAAGCGCAAGCGGTACGCTGAGCTTGGATTCGCGCGCAGGGCCAAGATCGCCAAAGATGCGGTCCTCCTGGTCGGGGAAGCCGCTGGAATCGACCCAGGAACGGGCGAGGGCATCGCACCGTCCCTCAGATACGGTGCGATTGCAGGCAGGTTCATCGCCGAGGTGCTCGACGGGAAAGCGCGCGTGTCTGACTGGCCACGGGCCCTCGCACGGTCTGGACTCGGAAAGGATCTCCTACTGCGCAGCACGGTGACGCGTGCCTACCATGCGGGCGGAAGATCTTCCATCGATAGGTTTCTCACGCGCAGCCCGCGTGCGCTTCGGGCGGGCTGCCAGTACTTTGGAAATCAACCGATTCCTCGCACGCAGCTCCTGCGCCTAGTGTTCGGGGCCGTGGCCCAGACCGCTTGGCACTACGTGTCTTTCGCGAACTCACGACCGAGCACGTCGCCCATGTGACGGACGAGAAGCGGCTTGACGACGGACAAGGGCACGCTTTGGCCGAGAATTTCCTGAAGAGAGGTCATTACGGAGGAAGGAAACCCGCATGGATTGATGCGGTGGAAATAGGCCAAATCGGTGCTGACGTTCAAGGCCACTCCATGAAACGTCACCCACCGTCGGCAGGCGATTCCAATGGAGGCAATCTTCTTGTCGCCGACCCAAGCACCGGTCGCACCGTCCCGGCGTCCAGCGCCGCCAATACCTAGGGCTGCCACGGTACGGATCAGCGCTTCCTCGAGGTTGCGCAGGAACCGGTGCAAGTCACGCTCCCCTTCTCGGAGAGCCACGATCGGGTATGCGACGACCTGACCGGGTCCATGGTAGGTCACGTCTCCGCCACGCTCGACTTCAATCACGGGCACGTCGCCTGGCCCAAGCACATTCGCCAGCGCCTTTTGCTTTCGCCCGAGGGTAATGACGTGCGGGTGCTCGACAAGAATCAGGGTGTCCAGCCCATCACCCTGTTGGCGCTGGGCCACCAAGTCGAGTTGGACCTGCCACGCCCTCTCATACCCCAGAAGCCCCAAGTCGAGCACCCGCCCTGCCACGAGGGACACGGCTCTACCCCCTACCCCTGCAAGTGGACGCGTATCCCCGCTACCGATTGACAATATGGATGGCCTCGCCCAAGGCAGCCTTGGCAGCTTCCATGACGGCCTCGGGAAGGGTCGGGTGCGGATGCACCGTGAGCGAGATGTCATGGAGGAACGCACCCATTTCGATCGCCAGGGCTGCCTCGCTAATCAAGTCCGAAGCGCCGCCCCCCACGACATGGACACCGATGATCTCGCCGGTCGCTGAATCGGCCACGACCTTTGCGAAACCATCGGTCTCGTTGACCGACAGCGCCCTCCCGAGGGCCGCAAATGGATACTTGCCGACCTTGACCTCACGCCCCTCCTTCTTCGCCTGCTCCTCGGTGAACCCCGCGGTTGCGATTTCAGGATCTGTGAATACCACCGCTGGTATGACCCTGGCGTCCATCTCGGCCTTGCGGCCCGCAATCACCTCGGCGCACGTTTCTGCCTCCTTGGCAGCCTTGTGAGCCAACATGGGGCCGGTCGCGCAGTCCCCGATAGCGTAAACCCCAGGCACGTTCGTCCGCTGCTGCTTGTCGATAATGACGAATCCCTTGGAATCCAAGCGAACACCAATGCGCTCCAACCCAACCTGGTCGGTGTTTGGGCGCCGGCCCACGGTGACGAGGATCTTGTCAGCGTCGAGACGCACTTCCTGCCCACCGGTCTCGATCGTGACGACCGCACGGTCCCCCTTTTCCTCCCAACCCTTGGCCTTGGCGTTGAGAAGGACCTCCACGCCCGTCTTCTTGAGCTTGCGCGCCACCACCTGAACGCACTCGGGATCAATCCCAGTGAGGAGGCTCGGCAGTGCTTCAATCACCGTGACCTTCGAGCCTAGCTTCGCGTAGACAGTGCCCAGCTCAAGTCCGATGTATCCGCCTCCTACCACCACAAAGCGCTTGGGCACGTCGGTCAGCGCGAGCGCCCCAGTGGAGTCGATGACCCGCTTCTGGTCGAACTTGAAGCCTGGGATCTCGACGGGACGTGAGCCCGTAGCCACGACAACGCTCTTCGCCTCGACGCGCACGGTGCTGCCGTCCCGCTTTCTCACGTCAAGCGCGCGTGACGTCACAAAAGACGCTTCACCCTCCAGCAGCTCGGCTCCATTTGCTTTCAGAAGTTGCCGCACGCCACTCGTCAGCTTGCCAACAACCCCATCCTTCCACTTCTGCATGGCGCCCATGTCGATGGTGGGCATGCCTGGCATCGAGATCCCGAGCTCGCTCGCGTGCTTGAACTTGTCGAACAACTTGGCCGCATGGATGAGCGCCTTCGATGGGATGCAACCCACGTTCAGGCACACTCCGCCGGGCTTTTCCCGCTCCACCACGACCGTCTTGATTCCAAGTTGACCCAGGCGAATGCCTGCAGCATACCCGCCGGGCCCACTGCCCACCACGACGGCATCTACCCTCACCGGCTCAGCCATGTTGATGCCTCCGATCATCCAAGTACTGGTTCAACTGCTCGCGAAGATGCCTGGGCACCACCTCGTACACGTCGTCCACCATGGTGCCGACGTCGGGCAGGGGAGCCTTTTCCTCCGCCGCGGTCGCTTCGCGCACTTCGGCCTCGAGCTCCTCGGCAAGTCGGGCGTCTTCCGCGTCGCCGAGCCAACCCTTTCCCGAGAGCCATTTTCTAAAGCGCACGAGAGGGTCCTTGTTCGTGCGCCAGTCGAGCGTGACGGTTTCATCGCGGTAGCGGGACGGATCGTCGGAAGAGGAGTGGGCGCTCACTCGGTACGTCAACGCCTCGATGAACGTCGGGCCGTCGCCGCGACGGGCCTTCTCACACGCGTACCGGGTGGCTTCGAACACGGCTAGAACGTCGTTCCCGTCGACGCGAAGAGATTCCAAGCCGTAGGCTAACCCCTTGATGGCCACTGTCTGGGATGCGGTCTGGCGGGTCCCGGGGGTCGAGATCGCCCACTGGTTGTTCTGGCAGAACAGCACCACCGGCGGCTTGAACACCCCTGCGAAGTTCGCCGCGGCGTGGAAGTCCCCCTCAGAAGTTCCACCGTCACCCATGTACCCGATCGCGACCTTGCCGATGTCTCCCTTGAGCCGCATGGCCATTGCAATACCCACGGCATGGGGGATCTGCGTGGACACGCACGAGGACATGACCACGTAGTTGACCGTCGGATCGCAAGGATGACAGGGCATCTGGCGGCCCTTGGAGTTGTCACTCGCATTGCCGAGGATCTGGGCAATATACTGCCTAAGGGACATGCCGCGGAAAATCCCCACCCCCGCCTCTCGCAGCGCAGGCACGATCCAATCCCCATCCCTAAGCGCCGCCGCCGAGCCAACAACGGCCGCCTCCTGCCCCCTGGCTTCTCCGTAAAAGCCGATGCGTCCCTGTCGCTGCAGCGCCATCAGCCGCTCGTCCATGATGCGGACCTGCAGCATCCCGCGGTACATCTTGAGCGCCAGGTCCTTGTCGAGACCGGATGGAAGGGAGTCCTCATCCGACGTGCCGTCGGGCCGAAGCACCTGCAGCAGGCCCGTAGCCTTCGCGTGCTCGTCGAGGGACAAGTATGCCGCCATCGCGGAGCGGCGCTTGTCCCCCTTCTTCTTCACGGAACCAGCATCTTGCGCAAGACGCGGCGCCGCGGCCATCACACCATCTCCATGAACATGAGCGTTGGATCCTCGAGGTAGGCCTTCATCTCCTGGAGGAACATCGCGCCGTCGTATCCGTCTGCAATTCGATGATCGATGCTGATGGATAGGTTCATGAGGTGGCGAATCACGATCTGGCCGCCGCGGACCGCCGGCTTCTCGGCAATCTTGTGCACGCCCATGATCGCGGCCTCGGGAAAGTTGATGATGGGCGTGGCAAGAACCCCGCCGAGCTGTCCCAGGGAGCTAATCGTGAACGTGGAGCCAGTGAGATCCTCGCGCGATGCCTTCCCCTGTCGGATTGCCTCGGCAAGGCGTTCGACCTCGCGCGCCAGGTCGAAGATCGACCTCTTGTCGGCATCGCGCACGACCCCAACCGAAAGCCCCTGGGGGCCTTGGGTGGCAACGCCGATGTGGTAGTAGCGCTTGAGGACGATTTCCTGCTTCGCCTCGTCAAGGGAGCTATTCAGTGAAGGCCACTTCTTGAGGCCGGCGATGGCGGCCCTAACGATGAACGGCAGGTACGACAGCTTGAACCCTCGCTCGGCAGCCCTTTCCTTCGCTCGGGCGCGAACCGCCACCAGGTCAGTCATGTCCACTTCCTCGACGTACGTGAAGTGGGTGGCCGTGAACTTGGACCGCGCCATGTTTTGCGCAATGGCCTTGCGAAGGCCTCGGAAGGGGACGCGCTCCTCGGCTCCGACAGTCGGAATGGACACCGCCTGCGGCGGGGGAACTTGCGCGTGCGCTGGTGCCCTGGCGTCGCTACCGCCGGTAGACAGAACCGGAGCGCGAAATCCTCGCACGTCGTCGCTCGTCACCCGGCCCATCTTCCCTGTCGGAGTCACGGAGCTCAGGTCAACCCCCAGCTCTCTCGCAAGACGGCGCGTGGCTGGAGTAGCGAGCACGCGGCTGCCTTTCACCTGGGCGATCTCGGTGACTGCCGGTGCGATCTTGCCATGGCCGTTTCCCTTTCCATTGCCAGCAGGGTGAGGCCCCGAGCTCGAAGCGGGCACGCTCGCAGGGACGGGCGGAAGCGCCGTACTCCCAGCGGCAACTCCTGTGTCGTCGATGACGATGAGGACCTGCCCAACAGCGCAGACCTTCCCCTCGCCAACCATGATCTTGGCGACTCGCCCTGCCCTCGGGGCTGGGATCTCAACGGTCGCCTTGTCCGTCATGACCTCGACCATCGGCTGGTCGAGCTTCACGATGTCGCCCTCGGCGACCTTCCACTTGACCACCTCCCCTTCGATTACCCCCTCGCCAACATCCGGCAGCTTGAACTCAAAGGGCATGGCTACCACTCCAGGGTGCGCTGGATCGCAAGGGCGATCCGCTCGGCATTGGGCAGGTACTCGTGCTCCAGCGAGTACGGAAATGGCGTGTCGAACCCACACAGGCGCTCGACAGGAGCCTCGAGGTGTGCCATGGCGCGCTCGCAAATGGACGCCACGAGCTCGGCGGCAAACCCGCACGTCTTCGGCGCCTCCTGCACGATCACGGCATGACCGGTCTTCTTCACCGACGCGACGATGGTGTCGAGGTCAAAAGGCATGAGCGTCATGAGGTCGAGCAGTTCCACATCGATCCCCAGCGCGGCGGCCTTCTCGACAGCCTCGAGCGCGGGATGAACCATCGCACCCCAGGCGATCAGCGTGCACTTGGTTCCCTCGCGCAAGATCTTGGCCTGGCCCAATGGGATCTCATAATCCCCATCGGGGACGTCGCCGCGGGAGGCGCGGTACACGCGCTTGGGCTCCATGAAGATCACTGGGTCGTTTTGCCTGATCGACGCGAGGAGAAGGCCCTTGGCATCATAGGGATTGGACGGAACGACGACCTTGAGCCCGGGGGTATGGATGAAATGCGCCTCGGGTGACTGCGAGTGGTAATGGCCGCCCCGGATGCCCCCCCCATACGGGGTACGGATCACGACCGGAGCCGGATACTGGCCACCCGACCGATAGCGGAACTTGGCCAGCTCGTTGACGATTTGGTCGACCGCGGGGAAGATGAAGTCAGCAAACTGGATTTCGGGGACCGGCTTCAACCCGTACAGAGCCATTCCGATGGCCGTCCCAATGATGCCCGCCTCGGCGAGCGGGGTATCCATGACGCGGTCCGGACCGAACTCCTCGTAAAGCCCGCTCGTCGCTCGGAACACACCGCCAAACTTCCCGACGTCCTCACCGAGAATGACCACGCGCTTGTCCCGCCGCATCTCCAACTTGAGCGCGTCATTGACTGCTTGAATGATGTTCATCGTGGGCATGGATCGAACTCCTAGTGCACGTGCGGGTTCTTGGTGCGAGGCTGCTGAAAGAGCCACTCGCGCTGCTCGACCAGGTGTTTCGGGATCTGCTCGTACACGTCTTCAAAAAGCGACTCGACCGGCGGAGCCCCGAGCGCTTGTGCGTAGTCGTGCGCGTCGGCGATTTCGGCGTCGATCTCTTCACGCAGCTCGGTTTCCCAAGCCTCTGTCCAGAGGCCCGACTTCGCAAGATAACGACGAAAGCGCTCAATCGGATCCTTGGCCTCCCACTGCTTGGGCTCGTTGGGATCCCGGTACACGGACGGATCGTCCGACGACGAATGAGCCCCACGGCGGTAGGTGAGCGCCTCGATCATCGTAGGTCCGTCCCCGGCTCGGCCCCGGGCCGCAGCCTCGCCGGCAGCTTGGATGATCGCGAGGATGTCATTGCCGTCCACGCGAATGCCAGGGAACCCGTATGCGGCCGCCTTGATGGCAAATGTCTTGGCGGCCGTCTGCTTGTCGCGAGATGTCGAGATCGCCCAGCCGTTGTTGCGGCAGAAAAAGATGACGGGTGCCTTGAAAACGCCGGCGAAATTCATCCCCACGTGGAAGTCGCCGGTAGAAGTCGCACCTTCGCCGAAGTAGCAAATGGCCACGTCGTCCTTACCAGAGCACTTCGCTGCCATGGCCATTCCGACCGCCTGTGGGATCTGGGTTCCGACGGGTGAGCTCACGGACACGAAGTTGACCCGCCTGACGGAATGGTGAACCGGCATCTGGCGGCCTTTCACGGGGTCCTCGGCATTGCCGTAGAGCTGGCAGATGTATTCCCGGAGCGTGTACCCGCGGAAAAAGGCGGCGCCCGGCTCGCGGTAGCTCGGGAAAATCCAATCTGTGGGGCGCAGGGCGTACACCGCGAGATGCGTGGCCTCCTCGCCCATCGCAGTCATGTAAAAACCGAGGCGACCTTGCCTCTGCAGGCGGAGCATTCGCTCGTCGAGAACTCGGATGAGAAGCAGCTGGCGGTACAGGCGCCTGAGGTCAGCCTCAGGGATGTCCGGAACCTGCACCCCGGGAAAGACGTTTCCTTCCTCATCGAGGATGCGGCGCACGTCGTCGTTCTTCGGGACTGCCACCATGGAGAACCTCCCAGTGTGGGCGAGGAGATAGCCATTGTGCGCCGAGCTGTCAACAAGAGAAAGCTTGTGAAAAAACGCGGGGATCTGATGCGGCGCGTCAGCTTGGGGAAGCATTCACGGGAGGGCCACGAAAGTCAATGAAGACCAAGTGCTTGACCGCGCCGATTGGTCTCCGCAGAATTCCTGCGAATGGTAGACCGAGCACACGTGCGCCGCCTGGCGGCAGAGTGGAAAGCGAGCGTCATGCACACCACGGACGTTCGGGACGAGGAGGAGCCGACGCTCGAGCTCCTCACGTATCAACTTTGGGACGGTGAAATAGAAGTGGATGCACTGGGTCCGGTGGCTGAACGATCTGTCGACCTCGGAGATGGGCTCACCGCACGGATGGTCGCCCTGTGTTGCGGCCACGTCGTGGAATACCGCTTGGGGAATTCCAGCCTCTCAGAAGTCGTCGCAGCCGTGGGACGCGATCCGGCCGTCGCGCCGGCGGTAGACTTCCCGATCACAGAAAGCCGCGCAGCCCGCACGTTCGAAGTGTCGGGATTTCGGATTCGTTCTGCCGCACGCGTCGTAGACTTGACTTTGGGCAGGACACGGTGGATGTCGAGCATGGCCGCTGACCCTTCCATGCGCGGGCGCATTTTGGCTGTGTCGAGCTCATCCGGACCCGGGGACCTGCGGCTGGTGATGGTTGCGCCCAGCGGAGAAGCACGAGTGACCGCAGCCCGCGCGTTTCGCCGCGAAGGAAAAGTGCTCATCACCGAAACGCAGGTTTCCAAGTGTTAACCTGGCTTGTCCTCGCCGTGCTGGTGACGCTCTCCGGCGTACTCATGGCCTACCGGGTGGGCAAGCGACACGGTCAGGCCACGCACGCCTTGCCGGGATCGCAACAGGCGACCGCACCGCGCCTCGATCGCACCATTAGCGACGTGCTCGTCGACGACATCGTTCAACACCGAGGGAACGACTGGCTCGTCGAAGGGGTCATCAAGTACGAAGAGGACGGTCATTCTTGGCGATCCGCTCGCGTGGTCGACGGCAAGGAGGAGCGCTGGTTCCTCGTTGGACTCGATCGTGGGCAAGGGCTCAACGTGCGGCTTCTCAGCGCCACGTCCGAAGTCGGCGTGACAGGGTATCCACCGGAAACAATCCACCATGGCGGTCTGAGCTATAGGATGGCACGGCGCGGCATGGCGACGGCACAGCTTGCCGGAAATCTCGGAAGCTTCCCCGTTCAAGGCCTTTCCGCGGGCAGCGCTACAAGGTGCCGCTGGTGGCGCTATCAGGCCACTGAGGGGCAATGCCTCCTCGTCGAGCAATGGGGAGACACCTATCGCACCCTCGTCGGTATCCCCGTCGAGCACCAAGATCTCGAGATGTTGACTGGGTCTTGAGGAGGGGCTATCTCAGGCAGGCCACCGCAGCTCCCACCGATCCCAAGAAAATGGTGTGCATCGGTCCGCCACTCGCCCCGCGGGCGGGTACTTGGTGGGATTCCACGGCAAAGCCAGCCCGCCGCAGGCGCTGCTCAAACCGAGCGTCCCCAGACGCCGACCAAATCGCCAGTTTCCCTCCAGCGCGCAGCGCTCGCTTTGCCACGGCGAGTCCCGGCTCACTGTAGAGGACTTGATTCGCCTTGCGCGTGAGGGCCACGGGCCCGTTGTCCACGTCGAGCAAGATGGCATCAAAGCGCACGGCGGCTTTCCGCAAGACCGCTCCCACGTCGTCGACGACAACGGTCACACGCGGATCGTCAAGAGGGTGGCCTGCCAAGTCCCCAAGTGGACCCCGGTTCCAATCGACGACCGCGGGGATCAATTCCGCAACCGTGACCGAAGCGTGCCCGCTCACAGAGTCCAGCGCAGCCCGGAGCGTGTACCCCATGCCTAGACCACCGACCAGGACACGGGCATCGGTCCGATCCGCGAGACGAGCACAAGCAAGCCGAGCCAGGTGCTCCTCGGAACCGTGGGCCCGGCTCGACATGAGCTCGAACCCGTCCACCCGGATCACGTACTCGCCACCTCGACCATAAAGCACCAGATCACCGCCGCC